>NZ_JBBAKG010000002.1:88723-148803 GCF_040403615.1 Haliscomenobacter sp.
AAGCCCTACGTGGCTTGCCTCATGTAACAAGCCCTACGTGGCTTGCTACACAGGATAAACGTAGAGTAAGCCACGTGGGGTAAGCCCTACGTGGCATTTTTTTCATAACCCAAAAAAATGTACAACAATGACATCAGAAGTAAACTATCTTGGTGAGCTCAGAACGAGCGCAACCCACCTGGCTTCTGGCAACAGCATCATCACTGATGCGCCAGTAGACAATCATGGTAAAGGCGAGGCTTTCTCACCAACTGATTTGGTAGCCACTGCACTGGCCAATTGCGCCCTGACCGTGATGGGCATTGGTGCCCGCGAGCGGGGCATTGATATGGATGGTGCGCATGCTTCCATCACCAAACACGTGGCGGCCAATCCACGAAGAATTTCAAAAATCGAAATGACGATTACTTTCCCCGTGGGTAAAACCTACGACAGCAGGGAGAAGCAAATTTTGGAGCAAATTGGTTACAATTGCCCCGTTGCCAAAAGCTTGCACCCCGATATCGAGCAAGCCATCACCTTCATCTGGCCCTAACCCCCCAAACCAAACGCTGTCATGTACGCCATATACAAAAACACCACTACCTTAAGCGGCGAAATCACCCTTGCTGGCTCCAAAAGCATCAGCAACCGCACCCTGATTATTCGAGCCTTGTGTGGGGAGCCTTTTCCAATTGCACACCTGGCCAATGCCAAGGATACCGACTTGTTGCAAGGGCTTTTGGCCAGTACCGAAGCAATTCGAGATGCTGGAGCTGCGGGTACGACCTTTCGGTTTATGACGGCTTACCTTTCTACACAGGAAGGGACGCAGACCTTAACCGGAACAGAACGGATGAAACTACGCCCTATTGGCGTATTAGTGGATGCACTCTGCAAATTGGGGGCAAATATTGAATACCTGGAAAAAGAAGGCTACCCGCCACTGCAAATTGGGCCGCCTGATAATTTCGGCATCAACAACAAAATACAAATCTCAGCAAGTACCAGTAGCCAATACATCTCCGCTTTGCTGATGATTGCTCCCACCTTGCCCAATGGCCTTGAATTGGAATTGGTGGGTAAAATTGTATCCCGGCCATACATTGAAATGACTTTGTCTCAAATGGCCTATTTTGGCGTACAACATGAATGGGAAGGCCAATTCATTTGGGTAGCTCCGCAGCAGTACCAACCCAAACCTTTTGTAGTAGAGGCCGATTGGTCGGCTGCATCCTATTATTATGCCATGGCTGCTTTTGCTACTGAAGTTGATTTGCAATTGAATGGCTTGTTTGAAGAGAGCCTGCAAGGAGATGCGGTGCTTACCGAAATCATGACCAGTTTGGGGGTCAAAACTTCCTTTAACCCAGCTGGCGTACATTTGAGCAAAACTGGAGCGCCTCTTCCCGAGGTCTTTGAATATGACTTTCTAAAATGCCCGGATTTGGCGCAAACCATTGCCGTTGTTTGTGCGGGTCTGGGGGTAATTGGAAGATTTACTGGCCTTGAAACCTTGCGCATCAAGGAAACCGACCGCATTGCCGCGCTGGATATTGAATTGGCAAAAATAGGGGTAAATGTAATTGAGGAACCCTTGACGGCTGATGGAAAGGCTTACTTTCGGATCGAGGGCAAGGCTGTTGTACCTGCCATTGCTCCTGAGTTTGCTACTTACGAAGATCACCGCATGGCGATGGCATTTGCTCCCCTGGCTTTTATGGGACCAATCAAAATTCACGAACCTGAAGTAGTGGTAAAATCCTACCCGGATTTTTGGCGCGATTTACAGGCGATTGGATTTAGCGTGGTGTGATTTCCATAAAATAATTTGGTTCAACAACGATGCTTTCATCCAATGATTTGCGGTAACCGATGTGTACCCGATCAATGTAAACACCGGTTTTCATGTAAATGCTTACGGCCTCTTTATTGTGTGCCCTTACCGTAGTGAGGTAAATATTGTTATAGCGAGTTTGGATGTAATCCGAGTTCATAAACTCTACGATAAACGCAAAAATACCTTTGGTTTTGTAAGCGGGGTGTACGCCGAAGCCTGTGCCTTTGGCTTGTCTTTGGCGGGCAAGTTTGAGTTTGAGTAGAAACAGTGGCGCTTTCCACCAATTCAATTTACCTTTTGCAAATTTAAGATAAGGATTGATGTCGGGGAAAAAAGCACAAAATCCAGCTGGTTTGTCCTCATAATACGCTATGCCCAAGAACTTGGGATCGATGATGTTTTTCACTTCGCCCATGAGTTTTTTGAACCCTTCGGGATCGGCAGGCCGAAAATGCTCGTAGTGGCCAAATGCTGCATTGTATACTTCTGTAAAATCGTCTGCATATTTTTCCAACTTAGCCGGAGTGTACGTTTCTACCTGAATGTTATTGTTGCCCGCACGAATGCGTTCAATTACGGCCCTCAAGCGAGAAAGGTCTATATCGACAGGGCAACCTTTCATGGTCAGGATCTGTTCCCAGGCAATGTAGGCATTGGCCAAAAAGAGATCATTATAATAAGGTGGGTTGTAGGTTTCTTGAAAGAGCGGTGGATCGAAGCCGGTTTGGAGCAAGCCCCAAAACTTGTCTCTACCTCCAAAGTTGATAGGGCCATCGATGGCCTTCATGCCCTTTTCGCGCAGATAAGTTTCCGCCGTTTCAAAAAGTGCCCGGGCATAATCGGGCTCATTGATGCATTCAAAATAGCCGATGCCTCCCAGTGGGTAGGGTTGGATTTGATTGTTGCGGTGGTCGATGAATGCAGCGATGCGCCCGGCAGGTCGATCTTTTTCATCCAATAACACAAATACTTTGGCCTCACCGTGGTCAAAGGCATGATTTTTACCTGAAGTAAAGGTGCCTTGCACGTCTCCTTCCAAAGGTGCAATCCAATTGGGATCTTTGGCGTAAATCCGGTGGGGAACTCGATGGAATAGTTTCCAGTCTTTGGGGTTCTGGACTTCGATGATGGTCATGGTCATTCGGTTGTGGGGGGCAAAGGTAAAACTGTAAAATTAAATTGGGACAAAATTTGGGGTTTTGCAAAATAATGCTTTGTCACTTTTTGCGATTGAGCTTAAAATTTTCTCTTTCTGGATATATCAAATTTCATACACGTGTTGAGATTCTTGATTCTTATTCCAATTTACATCAAAAATTGGAATAGTCAAATCCAATCAACAGGAGTAAATCAGCGCCTCAGTTTCTTCAACTGCTCCAAAAACCACTCTTTCATGTGCGAAGGCAGGGTTCGGGAGTTGGTGATCTGGTTGTAGAGTACCTCAATCCGCTTCTTATCGTTGTACTGAATTTTGATGAGGCGCTTGGAAGCACTGATCAATTCTTTGAACGACATCTTATGGTAAGCCAACATTTTTTTGCGGTTAATATAGGTACGCATGCTGTCCAGCAAAAATTCCAGCGCCGTAAATTCGTCTTTTTCATAGTAAAGGCGAATCAACATGGTTTTGGCCGTGAGGTTGATCAAAATGTCATCGATGTCAAATTGGATCAACAAGTCCTGAGCTCGATCATAGTCGCCTTGCTCAAAGTAAAGCCTGGCCAATGCAAATTTGACGAAGTTTTCGCGGTATTCTGGGGAGAGGTACTGCTGGTAAACCTTGATGAACTGGCTAACCCAATCAAATTCCTTGAGTGTGGTGCCTATAGCTACTATGTTTCTGAACGCCAAATGATTGAGAATTCCATTTTCAATGATGATTCGACTCTCGATGGCTTTGCGGTAAAACTCGAAGGCTTCCCGAACGAATACTTTGAATCCGATATTCATGCGGGAAATGCAATAATTGATGATCATCAGGTAAATGTCCTTTCGTTCGAGTGGGTCAAACAAGTGTTCAGAAGAAGACAGTACTTGCTTGATCTCAAAAAAGTGAAACTCTTCATCCGGGAATTTAAACAGGTTGTAAAAGTGGTAATACAACTTGATAGAGGGTTGTTGCAAGAGTGCAGGCTGAACTTGAAGGTATTGCAATACCCCCTCCAAGAGTCCTAGATTGTAAGTGGTCTTATAAATCTTTTGGTGGGACAGCATTACACAGGCCAATTTCAGTTTCCTGGTAATGAAGCTGATTTCAACCTGATCAGACATTTCCTGATAGTTTGATACCTGGGACCGTTTTTCACTGATCTGCTCAGACTTTTCTTTTTCTAGCCAATACGCCTTGTCCAGGTAATCTTCATTGCGGTAAGGGAATTCAAGAAAATCTTGCTCCAGGCGTTTCATTGCCTTATCGTACAGTTTTTCCAGTTTCCGTTCGCGAAAACTTTTCACCAGATTGATTTGATTAAGCAGACTGTCTTCTTGCCCTTTAGCATAAATCAAGTATGCCTCGGTCGATTCCTGTAAAAAATGGATCACCTGACGCATTCTTGCGTCATCATAAGCTTCTTTTGGATATAATTTCCGGTAAATTCGTTCTTTTTCCAGGCTTTTGTCATCCTCCAGGCGGTTGCCACTCGTTAGATACTCATATAATTGCACCACATCAGAGCGCTGATTATGGATCGGTGAAACCAGCCATTTCCGCAATTCGCGATTTTCTTTCTTCGAAAGTGAAGATAAAATGAGGATCAACTGACTATTTTGCATTGCTTCAAAAATATTTTTTTCAACAGCATTTTTGTCGATGTAAAGATATAAAACATTGTCAATCAAATGCTATTAAAAAGAAATTACCATGCTGGATCAGAATAAAAAGCACTTTTTTTTCAACAATCATCGATTTTTGTCTTTGTTCTCAGTGAAAAGAGGCTGCATCTTTGTATTGCATTCAGCAGTAAAGGAATTAGAATTAGCACTCATGAAACCTCGACCAACAAATAAAATGATCAATTTGCAAACTCTGGTAGTTGCGTTCATTTTATTCGTGGTGTCTGCTGGAGGTTTGAAAGCGCAAGGATGGCAGTTCAACTTTGGCGGTTCTAAAGAGGACGAAGGTTGGGCAGTCTTGCAAACTGAAGACGAAGGATTCATCGTAGTAGGATTCGGTGAATCCTTCGGCACAGACAACGACCAAAACATTTTCGTAGTGCGCACCGATATTGACGGTACGGTTTTGTGGACCAAATACTACGACGAAGGTTTTCAGGAACAAGCAAGATCAATCATCACAACGGCTGATGGAAATTACCTCATCGTAGGCAACATTGTTGGCAAACCTGGCGAGAGGGAAAACATATATCTTTTGAAAATAGACCGCAAAGGCGGTCTGCTGTGGAGCAAGCAATTTGGTGGTGTAGGAAGCGAACGCGCAAGCGACGTAGTCCTCGATTCAGACGGAGGGTTCTCCGTGATTGGAACCAGCAAAAACGCCACAGAAGAGGATGAGAACATTTTATTGGTGAAGTTCAATGCAGAGGGTGTTGCTACCTGGTCTAAGACCTACGGCACAACCCGCAAAGACGAAGGCAAAGGCTTGAGTCGCATTGGAGAAGGTTACGCATTGCTTGGCAACACACGCAGCGAAACTGGATTCGACAATAACATCGTTCTCTACCGAGTTGACAAGTTGGGTAACATTATCTGGGAACGCCGGATTGCCAATAGTTTTCGCGACGAAGGAAGAGCAATCATCACCACTCAAGATGGTGGTCTTGCCCTGACCGGAGTCATCAATGACAACGCGGATGCCTTGATCGTAAAATACGATGCCAATGGCAACCAACGTTGGATGCGCTCGATCGGATCTGAAAACATTGAAGAAGAAGCAAACGCCATCACCGAATTGAAAGATGGAAGTTTGGTGATCACCGGCTTAAAACTGGTAAGTTCAGCAAATGTAGACCTTCTGGTCGCTAAAGTAGACGCCAAGGGCAACATACTATGGGAAAAAGCCATCGGCGATGCTGAATTTACAGAAGAAGGTCGGGATATTCAAACTACCAAAGCAGGTGGGTACATTATTACAGGGTACAACGGCCAGCTACTAAACACTTTCAATGACCTGATTTTGGTCAAAACGGATGGTGCAGCAAACACAATTACCAATCGCCTCAATGGCCGGGTATTTGTGGATCGCGACAACCAATGTGATTACGACAGGGGAGAGTCCCCCCTCTCTGGCTGGATTGTAAAAGCAAGCAAAGGAGTTGATGTAGTATACGGAACGACCAATAGCGAAGGGTACTACAGCATCTTGGTGGATACTGGAGTGTACAACCTGAAAGTATTGCCTACCAATCGTTACTGGTCTACCTGCAATAGCGAAGGCGTAAATGTACGCTTGCGCAACTTTTACGACTCTTTGAGTATTGATTTTGGTGCTAAAGCGGTGGTCAACTGCCCCTTTATGGAGGTAGACATTACGACTCCTTTTTTGGCCCCATGCAGCGAAGTTGATTACGCGGTGAACTACTGCAACACGGGAACGGTAACTGCTCAAAATGCTTATGTTGATTTGGCATTGGACGGCAAGCTGACTTTTCAATCGGCTACACTTTCCGCAGAGCAGTTGGCCAATGGAAAATTGCGCTTTCGTTTGGGAAGTGTACCTACCAATGGTTGCGGTTCTTTCACTGTTAAAACTGCATTAGCATGCAACAGCATTGCCAACGGGCAATCCGGACTGGTTGCGGCTACAGTTTTCCCGGATACATTTTGTCTTGATCTTGACCCCCGCTGGGATCGTTCAAGCATCGTGGCGAGAGGCACCTGTAAGAAAGACACGATCATTTTTGAAATCCAGAATATCGGCAAAGGCGATATGAAGGAGCGCAAAAAAGGGATTGTGATCCAGGACGACGTCATCATGAAAAATGTTACCCCCAATTACCAATTGCAAAGTGGAAAAGCCATCCAAGTCGCAATTCCTAATCCGAATGGATCAACGCTCCGGCTGTTCGCAGAACAATCGGAAGGACATCCAGGAAGAAGCCTGCCAACAGTGGCAGTCGAAGGATGCGCCGAAGAAGGCAAACCAATCATAACGGGACAAGTAACCCAGTTTCCTGAAAACGATCAGGATGCATTTGTCTCGATTGACGTACAAGAAATTTTAAGCGCTGTGCAGCCGGTGGCATTAAGAGGCCATCCCAAAGGCTATGGTAAACAAAGTACCATTGATGCAAAAACCGATTTGACATTTACAGTTATCTTCCAAAATTCCGGCAGAGATACAATTCAGCGTGTAGTGATCAGAGATACCCTGAGCCAGGCAATTGACCCCACCACAGTCATACCTGGCGCCAGTAGCCACCCCTACTTTTTAGAAGTATACGAAGGCGGTATCGTGAAAATTACATTTGATAGTATCAATCTGCTTCCCGCCAACGGCGGCACTGCGCAAAAAAATTACGGATATGTTGAATTCCGGGCATCCCAAAAACCGAACAACCCTACGGGGACGGTAATCGATAATCGCGCAACCGTGTATTTCGATTACCGTTTACCCTCCGGAACCAACACCGTACGCTGGCGGATCGATCACTTCCCTGATTTTGTAAGGGTTCTTACTTCTAGTCAGGAGGTGTTCGTTCCAGGTGTAAAAGTAGACATCTACCCCAATCCTTTTAGTGAGATGGTGACTTTGGAAGTCAAAGGCCGTCAATACGATAGACTTCAACTGAACGTCTATGATCTAAACGGAAAACTGGTTCAGCAAAAGTTCTTTAACAGCAATATTTGTAATGTTTATCGTGATCAACTTGCCGCCGGTATCTATTCGTATCGGTTAGAATCTGAAGGGCAACTAATTAACACTGGTAAGTTGATCGTGCGGTAATCATAATCCCGTAAACTTTAAAAGGTTCCCTGCAAATAAAGCGGGGAACCTTCCATAAGCCAAGCTGTTTTAGACAACAAAACTTGACATTAGTTCGTTCTAATAAAGATTTTTAGGTCGTCTTATTTTTTCATGAGATTATGATTTGTTATTAGCGTGAGGCCGTACATCAGAGTGCGGCTTTTTTTTTGCCCATAACTCAACGAATAACGTTGAATTGTCATAACAAAGTCATAATGGTGCAAGTATAGGCACAATATTCCACAGTTGGATAAAAATCATATAAAATAAACAAAAATACCATAAAAAGGGTAGGGGCAACCCTGTGTGATTGCTCCTACCCTTTTTATCAAAATTCCGCATTCCCAGGCGTTCGCGGAAACGCAATCACATCCCGAATATTCGGCATTCCAGTAATAAACTGCACCATTCGCTCAAATCCCAAGCCAAAACCGGCGTGCGGTGCTCCACCAAATTTGCGCAATTGCAGGTACCACCACAAGTCTTCTTCTGGAATCCCCACTGCGCTGATTCTTTCCAGTAAAACGTCATGGCGATCTTCGCGTTGAGACCCACCAATCACCTCTCCAATTCCAGGGAAAAGTACATCCATCGCCGCAACAGTTTTGTCGTCGTCGTTGAGGCGCATGTAGAATGCCTTGATTTCTTTGGGGTAATTCCGGACGATTACTGGCTTCTTGAATTCTTTTTCCACCAAATAACGCTCGTGCTCGGATTGCAAATCGATGCCCCATTCTACCGGGAATTCAAATTTTTTCTCTTTGTAAGGTTTTGATTTCATCAAAATTTCTACGGCCTCGGTGTAAGTAATGCGTTCAAAGGCATTGTCTACTACAAAGCGCAATTGCTCGATGAGCCCCAATGCCCGACGTTTGTCTTTGGGGAGTGTATTCTGTTCTTCGGCTAGCCGCTTGTCCAAAAGCTCCAGGTCTTCCAAATGATTTTCCAGGCAATAATTGATCAGGTACTTGGTGAATTCTTCGGCCAAGTCCATGTTGTCAACAATGTCGTTGAAGGCTACTTCAGGTTCGATCATCCAAAACTCGGCCAAGTGGCGCGGCGTATTGGAGTTCTCCGCCCGGAAAGTTGGGCCGAATGTATAAATCTTACCCAGAGCCAGGGCGGCAATTTCACCTTGAAGCTGGCCAGATACCGTCAGATTGGTCGCTTTGCCAAAGAAATCCTGTCCGAAATCTACTTGTCCATCTTCGGTGCGTGGAGGATTGTTGACGTCCAGGGTCGTTACGTGAAACATTTCACCAGCACCTTCGGCATCGCTCCCAGTGATGATCGGCGTATTGATGTAAAAAAATCCCTGATCGTTGTAAAACTTGTGGATGGCAAATGCAATGGCGTGGCGCAAACGAAATACCGAACTAAAAGTACTTGTACGCATGCGGAAATGCGCATTGGTGCGCAAAAACTCCATGGTTTGCGCTTTCGGCTGCATCATGTAACCATCTTCGGGGTTACATTCGCCCAACACCTCGATTGAATCTGCCAATACTTCAACGGCTTGACCTGTACCCTGAGATGCAACAAGTTGCCCAGTAATGCTCAGGCAAGCGTGGAATTTGATTTTTTTAACAATGGATTCGTCAATTTTGTCGGTATCCAATACGATTTGCAAAGTATTGGGGCTGCTGCCGTCATTGAGGGCAATGAAGCGGTTTCCTCGGAATGCCCGAACCCAACCCATTATGGTCACATTTTCGTTGAGCGCAGGTTGCGCCAATACTTTAGCAATTTCAGTCCTTCTCATTTGCGTTTATTTAGGCGGGGCGAAAATAACGATAAAATTACAAAACCCGGTAATTATGGCGGATTTACAAAAACCGTTTGCGCAATTCCGGAGTAGGAATCATGCAAGTTTCACTTTTGCCAAACCAGCGGTAGCGATTGCTGGCCACCCAATTGTAGAGGCGATTGCGCAAAGCACGAGGAATCAATTTAAAAACCAGCAATAAACGCCAGAACCCACCCAACCTTCGACAAATCTCTAATGGGACATCAGAATGGGTGAAAATCTTCCCGTTATCGTACAAAATCACGGTATTGAGTTTATCAATTGGCAAGTTGGCTTTGGTCAATATTTCCTGGCCAAATTCGGATTGCAGGGCCGCAAACTGGAATTTGCCTTGTGGATCGACGTTGATGGTGGTTTGTACAAATCCATTGCACAAATTGCAGACCCCATCAAAAAGAATGACTGACTTCATAATACTTGAGGTGTTGATCAAATGGTTCAGATAACGGACTCAAACCATTCAATTAAACAAACAAGGCTTGATACAGTTCTTCTACTTTGCTGATTGGGCGCAATTTGATGCCAAATCTTTTTTGATCCAGCCCTTTGAGGTTGTATTTGGAGAAATAAATTTCTTTGAATCCGAGGCGCTCCGCTTCCTGGATGCGCTGCTCGATCCGATTCACCGCCCGGATCTCCCCTGATAGTCCAACTTCAGCTGAAAAGCAAATGTTGCTGGGTACGGCTACATCTTCCAAGGAGGAAATTAACGCACTGACAATGGCCAAATCGATGGCCGGGTCGTCTACTCGAATGCCGCCGGCCAAATTAAGAAACACGTCGTTCATTCCAAAGGGCATTCCTCCCCGTTTTTCCAATACTGCGAGCAGCATGCTGAGGCGCCGCAGGTCAAAACCGGTGGCCGAGCGCTGAGGCGTACCATACACTGCTTTACTAACCAGGGCTTGGGTCTCGATGAGCATCGGGCGCATGCCTTCCATGGTTGCGGCAACTGCGCTGCCACTCAAGTCTTCTTCTTTTTGAGAAAGCAACAACTCCGAAGGATTGGATACCTCTCGCAATCCATTGGCTTGCATTTCGTAGATGCCCATTTCGTCGGTTGAACCAAAACGGTTTTTAATGGTGCGCAAAATGCGGTAAGTATAGTGCTGGTCTCCCTCAAACTGGAGTACCGCATCTACAATATGCTCCAATAGTTTGGGACCGGCAATTGATCCATCTTTGGTGATGTGGCCAATGAGAAATACAGGAACATGGCTGGTTTTGGCAAAACGTTGCAAATCTCCGGCACATTCCCGCACTTGCGAGATGCTTCCTGGAGTGGATTCGATGTAAGGAGATTGTAAAGTTTGGATGGAATCGATGATGAGCAGGTCAGGCTGGAGCTCGCTTGCGAAGGCAATGATTTTGCTCACATTGGTCTCGGTTAAAATGTAGCAATGGTCTTGCGAATGGGGCAGTCGATCGGCGCGCATTTTGATTTGCTCCTCACTTTCTTCGCCAGAAACATACAATACTTTGTTTTTCAACTGTAAGGTGACTTGTAGCAAAAGTGTGGATTTTCCAATGCCGGGTTGGCCGCCAATCAAGATCAAAGAGCCGGGTACAATGCCCCCTCCCAAAACGCGATTCAGTTCGCTGTCGGGAGTAACCAGGCGCATCATGTTGCTGGCTTGAATATCTGTAAGAGCCACTGGTTTCGGGCTATCTAGCGGGCCTTGCTTGGGATTCCAGGCATTTTTTGCCGTCTCCTGAGGGGTTTCTTTGAAAATAATTTCCTCCTGGTAGGTATTCCATTCTCCGCAAGCAGAGCATTTGCCCATCCATTTTGGAGAAGTTGCTCCACACTCGGTACACGCAAATATTTTTTTTACCTTAGCCACACTGTTAGTTTTAAATCCAAAGATACAACACAAAATGATTAAAAAAAGAAATCATTCGGACTCCATATATTTTTATGCTAATTTTAGCGTTTCCAATCAAAGGCAAGTTGTTAATTTTTTTAATTGAATAATTCTTTTTGTTAATTATTTGTTAAATGAGTGGTTCGAAATTGCCTATTGCGTTTTTTTGGAGTATTGATACAATAGAATTCAAATCTCTTTGAAAAAGAGTATTCATATGTAGATTGTTTTCATTTGGTTTTTTGGGGTTATTCAGGGCGTCATTTTAAGGCGCCCTGCTTTTTTAGGGCCAAACTGCTCAGTAACCTTGCCCATCAACTAATGAAAACATAAGCCCGATCCACAACTCCTGCCAATGGTGGATTCATTTTGCTCAAACGAACCTCAATTTTGCTGGCAAAAGGAAATTGGGATTTTAAGCGATTGTGGATGCGTTGCACCAGTGTTTCAATCAAACGCGTGGTTTTTTTCATCTCCAGTTTACAAATTTCATAGATCATTTCGTAGTTGACCGTACCCGTAAGGTCATCGGCCATAGTTACTTCGCGCATGTTCTTGTCGCCAATTTGCACATAAACATCCACGATAAAATAAGTGTTGGTAGCCTGTTCTTCCTCGTAATACCCATGATTGGCAAAAAACTGCATACCCTCCAGCGCGATCGTCGTCATAAATAAGATGATTTTACGGAGCAAAAATACGAATTGTGAGTGGGATAAATCTGTATTTTTGCAGTTTGGAATACTCTTAACCATAAAAATCCAATGATATGTCCTTAGAAAACGGGGCGAATACTCAGCCAATTCAAAAACGAGCAAAGGAAGATCGTTTTCAAAGCCACGATTATTACAACATTGATGATCTGCTCAGCGAAGACCACCTGTTGGCACGAGAAGCAGTGCGCTCTTGGGTAAAACAGGAAGTAAGCCCGATCATCGAAGAATATGCAGATCGCGCTCAATGTCCAACCCATTTGTACAAAGGCCTTGGCGAAATTGGCGCTTTCGGCCCCAGCTTACCCGCTGAATATGGTGGCGGCGGAATGGATGAGATCGCTTATGGCATTGTCATGCAAGAGCTGGAGCGCGGCGATTCGGGCATCCGTTCCATGGCATCGGTGCAAGGATCACTGGTCATGTATCCGATTTACAAATACGGTTCGGAAGAACAACGACGCAAATACCTACCCAAACTGGGCAATGGCGATTTCATCGGCTGTTTTGGTCTGACTGAACCGGATCATGGATCGAATCCCAACGGAATGGTCACTAACATCAAAGACGATGGGGATTCCTACATCCTAAATGGGGCCAAAATGTGGATTACCAACTCACCATTAGCAGATGTAGCCGTGGTATGGGCCAAAGACGAAGGTGGGGTGATACGTGGCGTAATCGTTGAGCGGGGTATGCCGGGGTTTACAGCGCCCGAAATTCATGGTAAATGGTCTTTGCGCGCTTCAATCACGGGTGAACTGGTTTTTGAAGACGTACGCATACCCAAAAGCAATTTGTTGCCCAATGTTCAAGGCATGAAAGGTCCACTTTCTTGCTTGTCGAAGGCCCGGTATGGGATTGCCTGGGGTGTTTTAGGAGCTGCACTGGATTGCTACGATTCGGCATTGCGTTATTCCAAAGAGCGCATTCAATTTGGTCGCCCAATCGGTCAGTTTCAACTCACGCAGAAGAAACTGGCTGAGATGATCACTGAAATCACCAAAGCGCAACTTTTGGCGTGGCGACTGGGTACTCTGGCCAATCAAGGCAAAGCTACTCCTGCTCAAATCTCGATGGCCAAACGCAACAACGTCAACATGGCATTGGAAGTGGCCCGTGAAGCCCGTCAAATTCACGGCGGAATGGGCATTACCAATGAATATCCCGTAATGCGCCACATGATGAACCTCGAAACTGTGCTGACCTACGAAGGTACCCACGATATTCATTTGCTGATTACCGGCATGGACGTTACCGGACTAAATGCTTTTCAATAAAAAGTGAAAGAGAAAAGGCAATAATTTGATCGGAAACGGTAGTTTTGTACCAGTGAAAGGTTTGGCGCTTGTTTTTTTAGATGCTAAGCCTTTCTTTTTTTGTTCAAATCAAATAATTTGAGCAACAAAAGACCATTTAGTACTTTTCTAACGTTTCTTGTTTGATTAAGGAAACTATCCGAAAATACTGTTATATGAGGAGTCAATCAATCTTGTTAAGCGCACTGGTACTTGTTTTCGGAGGAACCAGGAGTTTCGCACAAGCTCAGGACAATAAAATTTACCTCAAGAATGCTTCTTTTGAGGACACGCCGCGCCATAGCCAAACCCCAAAAGAATGGATTGACTGCGGATTTTCTGGAGAATCGCAACCTGATGTGCAACCAAGCGGCGAATTTGGAGTAACCATGTTGCCGCAACATGGAGAAACCTATCTCGGATTGGTGGTTCGGGACAATTCAACCTGGGAAAAAGTGAGCCAACGCCTGACCAGTCCAATGGAAGGCGGCAAATGCTATGAATTCAGCATCTATTTGGCCAAAAGCCCGCAATACCTCAGCCTGAGTAGAATCAGCGAAGAACGGGTAAACTATGTCAAAAATGCTAAACTGAGAATTTATGGTGGTTTTGGGGCTTGCCAAAAAACACAGCTTTTGGCTGAATCACCTTTGGTGGGGGGCTACAATTGGAAGGAGTTCAGTTTTAAATTCGAACCCAATGACAATTATACGTACATCACCTTCGAGGCATTTTATCAAACTCCAAACTTGTTTCCTTACAATGGAAACTTACTTCTTGACAATGCTTCACCGATTGCGATGGTTCCCTGCAAGGAAAAGCCTGTGGTGATTGTCAAGCAGCCTGCGGCCCCTAAACCCAATCCCGATACGCCAAAAACCAATATTGGAACCAAAAATCCTCCAAGGAATACTCCGATTGAAACCAATGATCCCCCAAGGGCAAAGCCCAAAAAAGATCCGGTTGTTGAACCAACGGTTACAGTCAAGTCGCCTCTTAAAGTACTGGAAAACCCGAACCTGGATTCAGTCAAAACCAGTAATTTAATGAAAGGGCAAACCTTGCGGATTCGATCCATCGTGTTCAATACCAACGATACCACCCTGAACCGAGCCTCTTTTGTGGATTTGGATAAGCTAAGTTTTTTCCTAAAACAAAATCCGAAGGTGATGATTGAGATTGGCGGCCACACCAACGGTGTTTGCGATGATGAATATTGCAATAGCCTGTCCCTCAATCGGGCCAAAGCCGTTGCCAATTATTTGATTAATAACGGAACGATGGCCAGCCGTTTGCAAATGAAAGGCTATGGCAAAACGCAGCCTTTGTCAGGTGTCAAAAATGATCCCCTCAATCAAAGGGTGGAGATAAAGATTTTGGAATTGTAAATTTGTACAGGATGATCAGGGAATCCTTGAGAAAGTATTTCTTGATCATCAACGATTTGAAACGTTGCCCTTATGTGTAAGTCGTTTTTTTACTGTGGATTATTGATCCTTGCTACCCTGATCAATGCAAGTGCACAAGATACATTGAGCCATCTGCAAAATCCCTCTTTCGAGGATGTTCCTCAAGCAAACCGCACGCCTATTGGTTGGGTAAATTGCAGTGCAGACCCCGCTTTAGCGCCAGATATACAACCCAGTGGAGATTTTGGCGTAACGACTCCTGCACAGCATGGCAAAACCTATCTGGCCTTAGTCGTGCGCGACAATGAGACTTGGGAAAAAGTCAGCCAAAAATTAAGCCGCGCGCTGAAAGGAGGCAAATGCTATGATTTTAAAATTTTCCTGGCCAGAAGTATGGAATACATTGGCCGCAGCGAAGCCAAAGGTGGACAGGCGAATTACAGTACTCCCTCAAAGCTGAGGATCTATGGTGGCTTTTCGCTTTGCGACAAGCAGTTCTTGTTGGCCGAATCCAACCTCATCATCAATTACCGCTGGTTGGAATACAATTTCCACCTTGAGCCGATTGACGATTATACCCACCTTACTTTTGAGGCATTTTACAAAACGCCCAACCTGTTTCCCTACAATGGCAATATTTTACTAGACAATGCCTCCGCGATCACTCCTTCTGAAGAATGTGAAGACAAACCCAAAGAAGCGCCCGCAAAACCGGTAGAACCTCCAGTGGCCATCCGAGATACGGCAAAGACGCTTCCGGTTGAAAAAACAGTGCCAATTGTACTGGTAAATCCCGACCTCAATACCCTGAAAACCTCAGACTTGCAGCAAGGGCAAACGTTGCGCATGACCAGTATTACCTTTGCGGTCAACGATACCCTCATCAATCGGGCATCATATCCCCAGTTGGAGGTGTTGCTTCAGTTTATGAAAAACAATCCCAACATCGTCATCGAAATTGGCGGTCATACCAATGGATTGTGCGATGATTCGTTTTGCAATCGATTGTCATTGCGTCGTGCTTCTGCGGTGGCCAGTTATTTGGTGGCAAAAGGCATACCCGCCCAGCGCCTCGTGATGAAAGGTTACGGCAAAACACAGCCCATCTCTGAGCTTAAGAACGATCCTAAAAACCAAAGAGTAGAGATAAAAATTTTGAACCTGAATTAAATGCTTGACCTTTCAGTCCCCAATTTCCAGGTCTTTTCTATTTCCACGCCCGACGATTCTGCTTTGGAAGCCTTTAAAACCAAGGCCATTCATTGGTTGCAGGATTTTGAGCAATTTTGCTGTCTGGACTCCAATGCGCAGCAACAAGACCCCTACCACCAATACGATTTGATGCTCGGTGCAGGTTGTCTGGATGCGCTGATCTGTAGGGCAGGAGAGGAGGCTATCCAACAATTGACTCACTTTCAAAACCAAAATTCAGGTGCGTTTCTTTTTGGATATTTGGGTTACGACTTAAAGAACGAGGTGGAGCAATTGTCTTCAGGCCATCCTGACCCACTTGGTTTTCCCGATTTGTGCTTTTTTATTCCAGAACACCGCATCGAAATCAGACAGCATACAATCCGTATTGCATCCGCTACTCGATCACCACAATCCATTTATCAGGAAATTCAAAACCTGGTAGTCAAACCCAAAGGAAAAAAACTGGATGTAGCGTTGCAACCTCGCATCAGCCGTGAAACTTACCTAAGTACCGTTCAGGCCATCCGCAAAGAGATATCACTCGGGAACATCTACGAAATGAACTTCTGCCAGGAATTTTATAACCCGGCAGCAGCGCTCGATCCTTTTGAGGTATACTTGCTTTTGCGCGAAGCAACTCAAGCTCCTTTTGGCGCATTTTTTCGTTGGCATGACCACTTTGCACTTTGCGCCAGTCCGGAGCGTTTTTTGGCCAAACGCGGGCCAAAACTCATTTCACAGCCCATCAAAGGCACTATTCGCCGAGGGAATGACCCGCTTGAGGATCTTGCCTTGCGAAACGAACTTTTTCAAAGCCCCAAAAATCGGGCAGAAAATGTGATGATCGTTGATTTAGTACGCAATGACCTGGCCCGCAGTTGCCAACCTGGAACGGTTGTGGTGGAAGAACTGTTTGGCATTTATGGCTTCCGTACTGTTTTCCAGATGATCTCCACGGTAAGCGGCATTTTACAAGACAATATTTCGGCCATCCAGGCCATTCAATATGCCTTCCCGATGGGTTCCATGACGGGCGCCCCCAAGATTCGCAGCATGCAACTGATCGAAAAACTGGAGCAATGCCGGCGTGGCTTGTACTCCGGCGCCATCGGTTACTTTGCCCCCAACGGCGATTTTGACTTCAATGTGGTGATTCGTAGTTTGCTCTACAACCAGGCCAGCAGCTATCTCTCCTTGCAGGTTGGTGGGGCCATCGTTTTTGATTCTGATCCGGAGGCAGAGTATGCCGAGTGCTTGTTGAAGGCTGAAAGGATTATGGGGGTGCTGAGTGGGGAGGATGAAATGGGTGAATGAAGTAAATGGCAACTCTCGCAATCTTAAAAAATAAGGCAATGCCCTTCATTTAAAGGGCATTGCCTAAATTTCTTCTCGTAACCTTACTGCCTACGCAACAAGCGCATTTCTCTCTTCAGTTCCTGTATTTCGATTTCTTGCTCCCGTAAGCGCTCTTGCAAGTCCTCGTTTTCGGCTTGCAATTCATCCAGTTCGCGGCGTAATTCACTGCTGCTTCCTTTGAATAGATTGAAACCTTCGCTATTGTCGGTACCCTTTTCCTCGTTGGATTCCACGGTTTCTCCGATGTGCAAGAAACGCTTGATGTTGCCAATTCCATCCTGTCCGTTGTAATAGGAAGCGCCAAGATAGGCCAGTGGCGCAACAAACAACATGATGATGAAAAATCGCGCGAATCCAGTCATTTTAAATTTCCCAGCCATGATGATTAATTTTCTGCAAAAGTAAAGCATCCCATTGCGGAAGTAAACTAGATTCTACTGACGTAGGAAAATTCTGGATAAAAACCTCCATCAAGTCTAATATCTTTGCAAAAGCAGTCCAAATTTGAAAACGAAAACTAAGTCATGGAGCCATCATCCCACCGCACCCGAGCCCAGGAATCCCGAGCCGCCGTACAACGTTTGTACATCGCCATGCGCCACTTGTTCATTCGGGGCAGTTACAAACCGCTGGGTTTGTCAGGCGATGCCATGATTGAGGCCCTAAAAACCCTGCAACCCGAGATTTATGGTTCTATCAATGACGCGGAAAGGGTTGAACTCAACGGTTTGCTGTATGTCTTTCAGCGGTTGCCGCGTGGCATAGAGGAATGCCGCTTCGTACGCCTGATTACCCGTGAGGGCTATCAAGATTCGGGTTTTGAGCCTCTGGTACCACCCCGCCGCAAACGCAATTGCTACCGCATCGATGAAGAACAGATGTTTGTAGAGATGACCCGTGGCCGCAGTGATATTTACGACATCATGACGCACCTCACCTTTATGTACATCGAGGCGGAGAAAATTCGGCGCAACAGCGAAGACTACAAAGACCGCAAACGCCGCGAATGGGCATTACTAGAGGCACTGGTAGAAAAGGAATTGAAAGGAGAAGCCATTGATGAAGAGGTCGCCTACACTTATCTGAGCGTATTGTTGGGTCGTACCTATCAGGATACCCTGGATGCCGCGCGCAAGTTCGCCGCTGATTCCAACTCCAACAGTCTTTTTCACGTGACTTACTGGCTGGGGCGTCTGGCAACTGAAGAACATTGGGACAACCAGGATCGCGAAATCAGTTTTTCTTCGGCGCTGCGCGAAAAAATTGGCCACCACGTGCTAGGGGAGGCCTGGGCAGCCAACATCAAACGTTTTTTGCACGAGAAAGGCCTGGAGCATCGCCCCTTGCACATCATCAGCGCGAATACCCACAGCATTATGAACTGCCTGTATGCTCCCGCTGCCTTGAAAGGTTTCACCAGCTCGACCCAAATTGAAGACCTAGCCCGGGAGTTGAGCATCGAAAGCAATGGCGATCTTCGCAAAAAAGTAAGCAATTGGGCTGGTCAACACGGCATGTACGAACTGGACGACTACAGCGGCACCAATATTCCTGCCCAAATTTTTGATCTTTCATTGATTGATCCTGCTACCCTTTCTCCAGAAATTACCTGGAACGTGGCTTATATTCAACAAGAAAAACCCATCCTCTTTGTGATGGATTATGCTTTTGGTGAACAGGCTTTCGAAACCCTGGATGAATTGTTCAAACCTTACGAAAATGAAGGTGGTCGGCGGGTTATTCCCGTGAAGTCAATTGGCATTATGGGCAAAGCAGGTATTCTGGAAGGCGATAAAGGCGACATCATGGTACCAAACGCCCATATTTTTGAAGGCAGTGCCGACAATTACCCCATTGACAACGACCTCAGCAAAACCGATTTTGAAGGGCAGGGGTTGCAGGTATTTGAAGGGCCAATGATTACGGTACTCGGCACCAGCTTACAAAACAAAGACATCCTGCGGTATTTCCTCAAATCTTCTTGGAAGGCCATTGGGTTGGAGATGGAGGGCGCACACTACCAAAAAGCGATCCAGGCACATGCGCGCATTCGAAACAATATTCCTGCTGATGTGGTAATCCGTTATGCCTATTATGCTTCGGACAATCCATTGGAAACGGGCAGTACACTTGCTTCTGGAAGCTTGGGACTCGATGGTGTAAAACCTACTTACCTGATTTCCATCAAGATGCTGAACAAAATTGTTGGTGGGTAGTGGACGGATAGTCAAAAAATACGCTGACGTCTGAATTCACTCGGGGTGCAGGTGTCTGGACACGCGATGCCCAAGAAATATACAATGTACCCATCGCCATTCAAGCTGGTCGAGTCTGGGTCAATTGCTACCACTCGTACCCTGCTCATGCACCATTTGGCGGATACAAAAAATCTGGTTTTGGCCGCGAAACGCATAAGATGATGCTCGGCCATTACCGCCAAACCAAAAATATGTTGATCTCTTACAACAAGAGTAAACTCGGATTTTTCTGAGGAAAGGAAACGAAATAAGTGTTCATTTTTGTTAGATTAAAGGATTGTTAAGGCGTTTAAAATGAAACGGTTACTCGGCTAATTCTCTAGCAAAATGAACACTTAATTTTTCATCGCCCCTTAGAGACACATGATTGCCTCATTTTTGATCCCGCTCGAATGGGCGCCATTGGTTTTTTAATCCCAGAAAAGGCACAAATGTTTTCAAAATCTCCTTCCCATTCATACCAATTTTGCGCATACGAATTAAAGTGATTGCAGGAATGTAAAATATTACCAAGTACTTGAATGTTGAAATCGCTTGTTCAAGCGGAAGTAATAACCCTATGAGGGCTGGTGGAATCAATAATGCAATTAGATAAATTGTTCTGGTCATGTTGTTGCTTTTTGGATTATCAATTAATTGAGGGTTACAGGCTGAAATTAAAAATTAGAAGTAAGATGTACGCATAAACATTGTACCGTATATTGAAAATGAGAATTTTTATTTTTCAATCACAAGGCTGGTTTAATAAAATGCAGCCAATAGAGCACATAGATACAGGTACATCTTACTGTAGAAACTTTGGGTGAACTACAACTTAAAACTCAAATCCACTACCAGCTGCAAATGTACAAAGTACTGTCATGCTACCTGCACATTGAGGGCCAAAAGCAATGCAAAGAACTGCAACAACAGTATTTCCAGGGTTTCCATCGCTCATTTCATCAATAGTCCGCTTCAAGCACCCGGTGAATCGTTGCCAAAAAGTAGATGCTCTAAGCATGGAATCTTCTTCTACAAAAAATGAACTAATGACCTCATTACCCTTCAACGTATAACTTGCTACTAAATCACCATTAGGTTTGAAATATTTTGTATAGATTAAGCCATCCTTTTCCAACTGCTCCAAAATTATTCCTGTGTTTAACATCATTTTTCCATCAGAAAAAGTGATAAAGCTTTTTTGGTAAAAAGGATCATTGCTCCCTTTCTGAGGCACTACGATTAAACGAGTATTAGTTCCTTTGTAGCTAGTAATCGATGCATTTGATAAATCAAAATTAAGGGATCTAAAGTCAATATCCCGTTTTTGGACATTTCGCTCGTTTGATTTTTGCGAATCGAATTCATTCAACAATACAGCTGATTTTTTGATTAAGTCATTGTCGATTAACTTCTCAGTCTTTAACGTTTCGGCTCCAATTAACTTAACAGAACCAATTTCTCCTGTGTCAAATCCAGACTTAGTACAAGAAAAAGAAAACAATAACGCAAGAATTAGCATTGCGAAGATACCTTTAGAAAAAAACAGTTTCATAGCTAAAAATTTCATGTTTAATACAACTTCCTACTTCTTGTCCAGACGGTTTCGGAACTCCCGCCAACACCACAGTACAAATTGCGCACTTTGCATGGTAGTGGTAATTTTTTTTACTGAGTGCCCCCAGTTAGTTAGACCTCAGGACTTTTTATTTTGCCTGATTTCTGATGTAAAAGTATTACCACTAGAGGGCATATTCAAGGCACTTTTACGCGTCAATGACCACCCCAAATTTTCACTTTTGCCCCAAAAGCCTCGTTTTTGACCACCCCATTTTTTTGAATTGCACTACTGATTCATCGAAAAAGGTAAATTGAATAAATGAAATTCGTTGAAAATCAATTTATTAAAATGAATCACTCCGTACTGTTGCCCATTTTAATATGTAGAAGTGTGCTTAAATATCGCAGATTATTGCTTGGTTTCGTTCATGGAGATGTGCTGGGGCAGTTTGTTTTTTACCTGCAATTCACCTATTTTTGTGGAAATGGTTACCATGCTTACTATTTCCGACAATCCTTTGTCTGTATAAGCTGTGAAAAAGAAAAAATGACCCAAACAGTTCCACACATCGTCCTCATTGGCGCAGGCATCATGAGTGCCACTCTTGGCGTTTTATTGAAAGAATTGAACCCAGCGTACCGCATCACCATTTATGAGCGCCTCGATCAGGTAGCCATAGAGAGTTCCGATGCGATGAACAATGCCGGAACCGGCCATTCCGCCTTCTGCGAACTCAATTACACCCCCCAAGATGAAACGGGCAAAGTGGACATCCACAAAGCCATCAAAATTGCCAGTTCGTTTGAAATCTCCAAGGCGTTTTGGTCTTACCTCGTCAAAGCCAAGTATTTTGCCAATCCGGAAGCCTTCATCAACAATATCCCGCACATCAGTTTTGTATGGGGGGAAGAAAATGTAGCTTTTCTAAAAGCCCGTTATGAAGCATTGCATGCCCATCCGCTCTTTTTGGGTATGAAATATTCCGAAGATCCTGCCGTGCTGAAAGAATGGATGCCCCTGGTCATGGAAGGACGCGATCCATCCGAAAAAGTAGCCGCAACCAAGGTAGCCATTGGAACTGACCTCAATTTTGGCAATCTTGCCCGGGTATTGTTTAAGCACCTGGCGAGTTTGCCTGGCGTGGAATTGCACCTTCAGCATGAAGTGCGCAACCTCAAAAAAGAAGCCGATGGCACTTGGAACTTGAAGGTCAAAGACTTGGTCAAAGTAGAAAAAATCAAGGTTCATGCCGATTTTGTATTCATTGGTGCAGGTGGCGGTGCATTGCCTTTGTTGGAAAAATCAGACATCGAAGAAGCCCGTGGATACGGTGGTTTCCCGGTCAGCGGCCAGTGGTTGGTTTGCAAAAATGAAGCAGTCATCGCCCAACACCATGTCAAAGTATACGGAAAAGCCTCGGTGGGTTCTCCGCCTATGTCGGTTCCCCATTTGGACACGCGCTTGATCGACGGCAAAAAGGCACTCTTGTTTGGGCCGTTCGCTGGATTTTCGACCAAATTTCTAAAAAACGGATCGTTTTTTGACCTGCCCTTATCCATTGAATTCGACAACATCATCCCGATGTTGAGTGCTGGTTGGCACAACTTGGAACTTACCGGGTATTTGATCAGGCAAGCCACACTCTCGCATGGAGACCGTATAGAAGCACTTCAGGAATATTTCCCTCAGGCCCGGTCTGACGATTGGGAATTGGCCATTGCGGGCCAGCGCGTGCAAGTCATCAAAAAAGATGAAGAGGAAGGCGGGGTTCTGGAATTTGGTACCGAGATCATCCACGCTGCGGATGGAAGTATTGCCGCATTGTTGGGTGCATCTCCTGGGGCTTCTACTTCGGTAGAGATCATGCTGGAGGTGTTGGAAAGTTGTTTTCCTGAAAAAATGCAGTGTGAAGAGTGGCAGCAAAAATTGAAGTCAATGATCCCTTTGTACGGCAATCCCTTTGATGGACACGAAGCAGATTGGTTGCAACAGCGCCTCCACAGCAATGCGGTGTTGCACCTAGACGATTAAGGGCTATTGCAAATGCTGCTTTTCTACATCCACTTTTCTTTTGGGTAAGTAACGGTTAAACAAATGGGTAATTTTTTTGCCCCAAAAGAACGTAATGGCTCCCAAGGCAAGGTTTGCAATACCCAAAAGGCTTTCAAATGGTTTGTCGATCAGTAAAAACACCAGCATCCACACACTGATGATTAGAAATACCAGTTGCAACCATGGAAAAAATGGACTTCGGTAGCCCCGAAGTTCAGGAAATTTGTACCGCAATATGAATACTCCTGCAATGGTCAAGGCATTGAACAATTGCAGAATAAAGCCACTGTAGAGCAACAATTGTTCAAAAGTACCGGTCAAAATCAAAGCCAAGCTGATGATGGCTTGAAACCAAATCGCACGAACCGGAATGCCATGCTTGTTTTGGATTCGGAAAAAACTCCAATTGTCATGATCTTTGGCCATCGACCCCGTAATGCGCGGTCCTACCCAAACCATTGCACTTAGACTGGAAGCCAACAACAAAGCTATGATGACACTGAACCAGTTGCCAATGGCTGGGCCAAACATCGATTCTGCGGCTAGGTGCCCCACTTCTACTTTTTGCATCAACACTTCCAGCGGTACTTGTCGCAAAAAGGAAAGTTGCAGCAAAATGTACAGGACACTCACCACTGCTGCACCGCCAATCAAAGCGCGCGGCAAATTGCGGATGGGGTTGCGAATTTCTTCAACGATGTAGGCTGCAGCATTCCAACCCGAATAAGAATAATTGACAAATACCAGCGCAACCACAAATGCAGAAGAATCCCAAATCCAGGGATTGTCCGCACCAGATTGCCAAGATTCCTTTGCTGCCGGAGGCAAATACCAGCCAGCTACAATCAGCAGTACAATCAAGGCCACTTTGAGCATCGTTAGTCCATTTTGTACCAAACTGCTTTGTCGAATGCTAAAAGAGTGAACCAGTGAAAGAATGATAATGGAAGCAAAAGCAATAAAGGTTGGGTTAACATCAATAAACGGGGTCATGTAAAATCCCATCGCCATGGCAGTCAGGGCGACAGAAGCACCGAACCCCACCGTGATGGAAATCCAACCAGATAAGTAACCCAAAAAAGGATGGTAAAGCGTACTGAGGTAATGGTATTCACCTCCCGAACGCCTCAGGTGCGTCCCCAATTCGGCATAGGCAAATGCACCAAGCAGTGCATTTAGTCCCCCCAATGCCCACAGCAACAAAATGGCGTATCGATTCTGAACGATCCCGACCTGAAAACCCAAACTGGTGAACACTCCTGTCCCCACCATGTTGGCTACAACCACTGCAGCCGCGCTACCCCAGCCAATTTTTTGTGGTTTCCGCATTGTATGTATGCTCACATTCATGGGTTTTCTATCGTATGTTCTCTCCTTAAATAACAAAACTAGTGCTTTTGGTGGGGATCATGCGAAGAATAACATTTTCTTAAGATATGGCAGGAATCTGTATTTAACCAAGGGTGAGCAAATAAATTGATTACTGCGCTTTTAAATCAAAAATCTTATCCATTAAGAGCCATTTTTCGCCCGGCTTGGCCGAAGGCAGGGCCTGCTGGTAATTCCACATCAGCGTTTCCCATTCTTGTACTTTGGGGTTGGCAGCATCCATGGCGGCTTTTTCCTCAAAACTGAAGGTATCCGAAACTTCCAATATCATGAATAAGCGTACCCCAATCCGATAGATTTCCAGATCGAGTACCCTGGCATCCTTGATGCTGGCCGTTATTTCTGGCCAAATTTGTTCATGGTATTTTTCGTAAGCTGCAATCAGCGCTGGATCATCTACCAGATCCAGCGCCAGGCAAAATCTTTTCATGTTTAGTCAGTTATGAGCTATGAGTAATCAGCTATCAGCCGTCAGCAATCAGCAGTTAGCTATGAGCAGTCAGCCATCAGCTTTCAGCTTTGTTTGCCGTTAGCTGATGGCTGACTGCTGATGGCTGAAAGCTAATTTACAACTTTATACCCTCTTGCGCCAAACCAGGTTACCACCAATAAGCAAAGCAGCGGCACAATATAAGCCACTTGGATGCTTGACTGATCAGAGATCCAGCCCATCAATAGCGGCGCAAATGCTCCGCCCACGATCGACATCACGACCAGAGAGGAACCCAACTCGGTGTCTTCTTTCAAATCCTGAATCGCCAGTGAAAAGATGGTCGGAAACATAATGGACTCAAAGAATGGCACCAAAATAATCGCCCACATGGCTACACCAGAGCCAATCACAATGGCCACACCCAATAGTCCTGCTGCAATGATGGAGTATAGCGTGAGCAAACGATTGGGCGCAATGTATCGAGTCAGTAAAGTGCCGATGAAACGGCCCAACATAAAGCCCAACATGGCCATACTCAGCCAAAATGCCGCCGATTTCTCGGGTACATCGCTGGAAAACTTGGCAAAGCGGATGAAAAAACTGGTCACACAAACCTGCGCTCCCACATAAAAAAACTGGGCGATAACCCCATTGCGCAAATGAGCATGACGCAAGGCATGCAGCAAATTGCGTTTCTCGGTCGTCCCTTCTTCCTTAACGCCGGGTTCAGGTGTACGGATAAAAATGAACAATACTGCTACCAACAATACCACTAACCCAATGATGAGGTAGGGAATTTGCACGGTATTGGCTTCCCCTTGCAAATAAGCATTCATCTGCTCTGCGGACATGGCTGCCTTTTCACTTTGGGTCAATTCGATGCCACTCAGAATAAATTGTCCGCCAAGAATAGGAGCTACAAAAGCGCCCAAGCCATTGAAAGACTGACTTAGATTCAAGCGAGTAGTGGCTCCTTTGGGTGTACCCAACAAAGTGACATAGGGATTTGCTACCGTTTCCAGAAAAGTACAACCTGAGGCAATGATAAACAGTGCGCCCAAAAAGAAAATGTACATCCGGGTGCTGGCCGCGGGAATAAACAAAAATGCCCCAAAGGCATAGAGCAATAGCCCAATGATAATGCCTCGGCGAAAACCATATTTTTTCATCACAATCCCGGCCGGAATAGCCATGACAAAATAACCCAAGTAAACGGCGGAGTCAATCAACGCAGATTGCAAATCGGTAAGCTGGCAAGCTTTTTTGAGGTGGGGAATCAGAATTGGCTCCAGATTGTGCACAAATGCCCACAAAAAGAAGAGGCTGGTAACCAGCACAAAAGACAGTGCGTAAGAGGCGATTTTGTTTGTCATAGCAGAGATGATAAGTTTTAGGTATTGATTTTCAGGTTACTTCGGCTACGCTCAGTAACCTGAAGTGGGTTTTTATGGTTAAAGCAATGCTCGATCCAGATGGACATACCCTCCGTCCACGTGGATGATCTGACCAGTGGTGTGGCTTGACCGGGAAGAAAGCAAAAAAACCACCATATCGGCAATCTCTTCCTGCGTAGTCATGCGCTTGCCCAGTGGAATTTTGTCCTTGATTTTTTCCAGCATGGTTTCTGGGTCAGACAGGGTGGTGAGCCAGGATTCATACAAGGGAGTCATGCATTCCGCCACTACTACCGCGTTGACGCGAATGCCGTATTTGAGCAATTCTACCGCCCATTCGCGGGTCAGGGCATTGCGCCCGCCATTGGCAGCTGCATATGCGGAGGTATTGCCTTGGCCCGTTTCAGCAGTTTTTGATGTGATGTTGAGGATGGGCCCTTGAGAAATTTTTAATGCAGGCAGGGCGTAATGGGCCATGAGGTAATAATGCACCAGGTTTTTGTGCAAAGAGGCGATGAAGCCTTCGTAGCTGCCATTTTCCAGGCCCACGCCATCATTGACACCAGCATTGTTGACTAGCCCATCAATGTGCCCCAAGATACTGTGCGCTTGTTCAACTGCGCTTTTGCACGCTGCGGGGTCACTCAAATCCATGGCGATTTGGTATCCTTGCCCATTGATGGATTTGAGGGTTTCGACGTTGTGCTCTGCACTGCGGCTGATGATGATCGGAATGGCGCCTTCTCGGGCCAGCGCATGTACAATGCCCGCACCGATACCGCGCCCTCCGCCCGTGACGATGATGGCTTTATCTTTTAGATCTAAATCCATTGCAGATGTAGGTTTGAATTTTGGTAAAAATAGAATTGATTTTTTGGGAAAGCTACGCTAAAATTGAAAAAATTGGAAACAGACACTTTATGCAGGTGTTTTATTTGGCTTTTGGACACAAAAAAGACCTTATTCTGTTGGATTTTACAATTTTTCAGCCTCAACTCTTGCAAAAAATAAAATTGCCCTTTATCTTTTCATTGACTTTTGGACGCGACTTAGGGGCGAAAAAAAATAAGTGTTCATTTTGCCAGAGGATTAGATCAGTAAACGGTTCATTTCAAGTATCTTATCTAATCCTCTGGCTCAGGAAAAATGAACACTTATTTTTGCCCTACTACTAATATTGTTTCACCAAAATCTGTGCTGGAGCAAAGCAGCAGGCGTAAAAATCTCATGATCCGCCTTGCTCTTTTGCCGTAAATCCGCAGAGTCATGAAAAAAGAAAAACCTAAGAAAAAAAGTACAGGTCGTCAGTACGATGACACCGAGTTTGTCAAGGACAAGACCAAGAAGAACATGGGCACTTCCAAGGAAAAGCCTAAATACAATAACCCAAAAAAATGGCTATTGGAGGTAGACGACGACGACGACAACTAACCATTCAAGGGTCATTTGTCATCTTTTGTTCAGCATACCAAATGACCCTTGACTTTTTGATTTTTCTGTGTACTTTTCTCCCCAGTTAACACCATCAACATCTGTACCAATGAACCTCTCAGAAGTTATGCCGCCCAAATCGGCAAAGCGCGTTCATCCTGGAGAATTTGAAGCGCACCGTCATTGGTACCCTAAGGCACTCAATGCAACGATCCATCCGATGGTAAATTTCTTTCTCAACCTGAGTCGAGAAAGAATGATCAGCCGATACTGTCACCTTCATCCGGTTGTAAAAGCAGATGCCCTGGCAGAATTGCTTGATTACAAATGCAAATATTTTCTTTGGGCAGGGGCTGATTTGCTCAATGTAACTTCCGCCTCGGCTCGCCGCCAAATGGTCATCATCGAAAACAACTCCTGCCCTTCAGGTCAAAAATCCATGCCACTTACCGATGATCATCAAGAGCAAGGTGGCTACCGTTTGCTCATCGAGCGCACTTTTAAGCCTTTTTTGCAAAAGAAAACACCTGGCTTGCATGGAGCACTGGCCGTTTTGTACGATAAAAACCACATGGAAGCTTCAGGTTATGCAGCCGTGATTGCCGACGTGATGAAGGAAGATGTTTTTTTTGTCCCGTTTTTCAGCGAAGACCCCGATATGCCCGTGCGTTTCAATCAGGATGCCCAAATGGAAGTCCGTGACGAAGCCAACGAATGGCACCTGATCCGCGCAGCATTCCGGTATGTTACCCAACGCCCCTGGTACAGTGTACCGTTGCATACCAAAACCAGAATATTCAATCCGGTAGTGGCTTGCCTGGCTGGAGGCCGCAATAAAATGATGGCGGCCAAAGCTTACGAGCTATTCAATGAAGAATGGGAAGATAAAGGCCTGCGGATCAATACTCCTCAAACGGTTTGGGATGTAAGCAAAGAAGACATTCCTAAAAAAGTAGCCGAAATGGGGGGCCAAGCGGTGGTGAAAGTCCCCTACAGCAACGCCGGGCAAGGGGTATACACCATTGTAACCGAAGCAGAATTGGCCAAATTCATGGCGGAAGATTTTAAATACGACTGTTTCATTGTGCAAAGCTTGATTGGCAATTACAATTGGAGTTCTACAACCTCTTCTGGTAAGCTTTATCACGTTGGCACCATTCCAACAGCCAATGGCAAGACCTATGTTGCCGATTTGCGCATGATGGTGAGTTCTACCGAAACAGGAATCCTCCCCATTTGTGCGTACGCACGCCGGGCCCGCAAACCCCTGGAGGATCAAATCGAAGATGGCAGTCAATCCTGGGACATGTTGGGTACAAACCTCTCGATCAAAAATCCAGATGGCACCTGGGACAGTGATACCAGCAGATTGGTGCTGATGGATCGCCGGGATTTTAATAAATTGGGGATTGGTTTGGACGACCTCATTGAAGCCTATATCCAGACTGTGCTTTCTACCGTTGCCATTGATAAAATGGCGCAAACTTTGGTGAATAGCCAGGGGAAGTTTCGCATGAAACTGTTCAAATCGATTAACAATGATCCATCCTTGATTGAAGAGATTACGCTATGAATCCATTTTCTCATACCGATACAACAACAGAGGTTATCCGGCGCCTCGATTTGGGCAATGTACCCAAAGGTACCATTCGCCGTTTCTGGTTGCACCTCATTTCGGACGGTATGGGCATGCCCGTTTACATTCCGGTCATTGTAGCGCGAGGGCGCAAAGATGGCCCGGTATTGGGCATCACCGCAGCCATTCGCGGCAATGAAATCAATGGTATTCCGCTGATACAGCGCTTGTTTCAGGAAATTTCACTAGAGGATTTGTCTGGAATTGTGGTAGGTGTACCAGTGATCAACATTCCATCGTTGCTGGTCAAAGAACGCAATTTTATTGATGGTGTCGACCTCAATCGGGTCATGCCTGGTCGTGCCGATGGCAACAACAGTCAGGTTTACGCTTTCCGCCTGGTTGATCGCATTGTCCGTTATTTTGATTACTTACTCGATCTTCATACCGCTGGTTTCGGCAGGGTCAACGCCCATTACATTCGGGCAGACCTCGAAGATACCACTTGCCGCGAAATGGCCATTTTGCAAAACACCCAGGTGATTGTACACAGCTTGCCTTCGGACGGTTCACTGCGCGGTGCTGCCGATTCACTGGGCATTTATGCGATTACGCTGGAAGTAGGCAGCCCACACACTTTTCACAAAGGTTTTCTGCGTTCGGGGCTTACGGGCATCTACAACCTCTTGCGCCAATTGCAAATGGTGGAAGGAGCCATCGAACTGCCCGAAGCACGGCCCTATATTTGCAAAAATTCGTACTGGATTCAGTCCGACTCGGGAGGAATTCTCACGGTTGCGCCCAATGTAGGCGAATTGGTCTACGCCGGGGAAACCATCGCTACCCTGCGCAATATCTTCGGAGACGTCATCAAAGAATATACCGCTCCCGAAAATGGCATCGTGATTGGCAAAAGTGTTGACCCAATCAACCAGACCGGAGGGCGAATCATTCATCTAGGAGTAATTTAACAGCCCATGCTCCACGTCCAACTCAATGATAGCCCCCTGTCTCCGCAAGAATGCATTGACCTGGCGGCTCATGCTGGCTCAGGCGGTAGTACGGTATTCATCGGTACAGTCCGCGATCAAACCCAGGGACGCAAAGTCCTTCGACTGGAATTTGAAGCTTATGCCCCAATGGCGGTATCAGAAATGCGCAAGATTGCTGCGGAAGTCGAAGAGCGTTGGCAAGCGCACCATGTTGTAATTCACCACCGGGTGGGTAGCCTGGAAGTTGGTGAAATCGCGGTGATCATCGCCGTTGCTACCCCGCACCGCAAAGCTGCTTTCGAAGCGTGTCAATTTGCCATCGATACATTAAAAGAAAGTGTACCGATTTGGAAGAAGGAAATTTTTGAAGACGGCGAGGTTTGGGTCGCTGCTCATCCTTAAGCAGCACTTGAACAATTCCCCGCCCATTCATTGATTCACCCTGAGAATCATTTCTTGCGTCGAATAAGCGAACTACAATTGTCAGAAAATCGCGATATTGAGCCGAATTTTTCGAGTGCTTTCGGTTCCAAAGCCAAACTCTTCATTTACTCAAAAAACGCTGCAACGCCATGCGCCATTTATACCTTGCCCTTGTCCTGATTTGTTCCATCTCTTTCCTTTATGGCCAAAAAACGGGGAAAACGTATACCGTAGACCAGGTACCCGACCCCAAATCAAAGAACAGCAGCGTCAGCGACCCGGATGATTTCATTTCCGCTTCCGATGAAGCGGTGTTGGACAAACTAATCAATGCCCTCGAAGACTCCAGTACGGCCCAGGTAGCCGTGGTGGTGCTCGCTTCGATTGGTGAAGACAATCCCAAAGAATTTGCCACCCGCCTCTTCAACAAATGGGGCATCGGTACTGCCGAAAAAGACAATGGATTGTTGATTCTGACTGTAATGGATCAGCACCGCACCGAATTTGAAACCGGATTGGGTACAGAAAGTGTCCTTCCTGATGCCATCTGTTACCGGGTGGGCATGCAAGAATTGGTGCCTTATTTTCAGCAAAAAAAGTATGGCACTGGTTTGATCGCAGCAGTAAACAAGTTCAAATACATCCTGGAAAACCCCAACAATATTGAAGAAATTGAAGATCAAACGGCCAAAACCAGCAATGGCGGCGGATGGTGGACGGTGTTGTTTGGCCACTCCATTTTCAATGGCCTCTTTAATATCATTGCGCTGGTCTTTTTGTACAGCAGCCTCAACAACAAAGAGGATGCTTACAACAAATACATGGCACTGCGCAAAACCAGAAAATGGGGCTTACTCCTACTTTTTCCCATTCCGTACATTTTCATTTGGTGGTTTGTCGGGCGCAAAATGAAAGCGCTGAGGTACGGCAAGCGCTTCAGCAAAAAAACGGGGTATGAATTGCGGCTCATTCCCGAAAGCGAAGAAGACAAATACCTGGATAAAGGTCATATCACCGAAGAAGAGATTGGCGTAGCTGACTACGACGTATGGGCCAACGACAACGACGCCGATGATATCCTGATCTTACGCTACGGCAAAAATTCCCTCAAATATCGGCGTTGCCCCAAGTGCAATTACATCACCTATTACAACTCGCAAAGCAAAACCATCATTTCTCCCACTTATACCTCTGGTGGTCTCAAAGAAGTAGTCAATGAGTGCAAAAGCTGCAACTACCATGACGTGAAACGGGTCAGTCTGCCCATGCTTACCCGTAGTTCTTCTGGTGGCGGTGGCAGCAGCAGTGGGGGTGGCAGTTGGGGCGGTGGCTCTTCTGGCGGCGGCGGCGCAGGCGTTAGCTGGTAAGCTATTTTCCCTTAAAAAGTAGCTTTTTCTTGACTTTTGATTTCATTTGTTTTATCTTTGTTTTCCAGTAAAATTGTTCAGCCGCTCTAGCTCAGCTGGTAGAGCAACGCATTCGTAATGCGTAGGTCGAGGGTTCGAGTCCCTTGGGCGGCTCAAAGGGGCTTTGTTTGTCAAAGGAAAAATGCTAATTTGTAATCAACTTCCAACCGAGCTGTACGAGCATCAAATAATCCTGAAAGAAAGCTTTTACTTTATGCTCAATCTTGCACATCAAGACCAAAACCCAGCTTTGTTTCCTTATATCGTGAATACGTTCAAGGAAATGTTAGGCAAGTAGGTTTAAAAATAGAACGTTTAATTAATTTTACCATAACACAGCTGTCGTTTCTCCGTCATGCAAAACTTACTCCAATAGGCATCTTATGACCATTTTTTCTCATCCTTTTTAGAACCTTGCAATTATTTCAGCAATCTTGTTACCTTTCTACCGCAAAATGGAGGTATGAAGAAATTCGAGGCTGTTTTTTTACTGGTTGTTTTTGTCTTCAACAGCATCGGGCCGTTCTTGAAGTTTGAACTTCAGCGCTTTAAAGTATGGCGCGAAGTGCAGGAACTCATTTCCACTCATCCTACCAAAGATTTGTATACGGTTACTGTAACCGCTGAAAATGCCCACTTAATTCATTGGAAACACCAGCGCGAATTCAGTTACCGGGGCTTGATGTTTGATGTAGTCAGCAAAAAAAAGCTCGCCTCTGGGGTGGTGATGTACACTTGCATTGCCGATCACAAAGAGACCTCACTTTATGCCGAACTGGACAAATTTGTAAAAAAAGGGGGCATGCCAATGCGGCACAACAAAGCCTCGTTTGCCCATCCTTTTCAATTGTTTCCTGCCGAACCTTTAATAACCTGTTTACCCAAAACAGCAAAGGCGGTTTTTGGGGATAAAAAACTATCCTGGGATTTTCTTTTCCACTACACATCGCCTTCTCTGGCACAACACATTCCACCTCCCGAATTGAATCCGGTTTTTTCTATGTAGTCTTTCATTTTTTGTTTCCGAGAGTCTTATTCCAGCGCTCTCTAATTGCTGTAATAAAGGTCTTCTGGCATTTGCAATGCTCAGAGGTATCTCCTTTATGCTATTGCTCATTTCAATAAAATTCAACATGAAAAATATTTTTGTACTCTTGATTTTCCTTTGTTTTGCGTTTTCTATGGCTGCACAAACAACTCAACTTCGAGGAAAAGTTTTGGATGCAGCAACCAATGCTCCTTTGGCTGGAGCAAACGTTCAAATAACTGGCGGAGGTGGTACCATCACCGATCAAAATGGAAATTTTGCAGTACCCTGCAATGGGGCTTTGGAGCTTTCGGTTTCCTTCATCGGTTATGAAACCGAGCGTCGTCAGGTAAAGAATTGTGGTGAAGCCGTGAATTTTTCCTTGGAACTTTCGGCGAGCGACCTCAATACCGTTGAGATCACCGCTACATCAAGTTTGAATAAATCGGTGCTGTATCAGCCATTTTCGATCGCCAAACTGGGGGAAACGGAAATCAAGCGCAGCACAGGCCTTCTGCTCGATGACGCAATAAACGTCAATATTCCCGGGGTATTCATGGAACGCAGAACCTTCTCGGCGGGTCAACAATTCAACATCCGGGGTTATGGCAATGGCGCACGCGGTACCAACGGAGTCAACAGCAACTTCGATGGCCAGGGCAGTAAAGTGTACCTCAATGGCATTCCACTTACCGATGCGGAGGGCATCACGCTGATGGACGACATCGATTTTGGTTCTATCGGCAACGTAGAAGTGGTAAAAGGCCCGGCTGGCTCACTATACGGATTGGCCATTGCCGGGGTTGTGAATTTGAACACCATCAAACCTACTCCTGGGCAAAGTTCTTTTGGGCAAGACCTATTGGTGGGCAGTTATGGCCTGCGTCGGTACACTACCCATTTGCAGATTGCCAAAGAGCGTGCTTCTTTTCTGGTCAATTATGGCCGGCAAACCTATGATGGCTTCATGAAGCATACCGCTTCAAACAAGGACTTTGTGAATGCGCTGGGTGAATTCCACCCCAACAGCAAGCAATCGATCAATACTTATTTTGGTTTCAGCAATAGCTACGACCAACGCAACGGTGAATTGACCAAGCAACAGTACGAGACTTTTGACTACTCTGGCAACCCTGCCTACATCAAAAACAACGCCCATTCCAATGTGACTACTTTTAGAACTGGTGTAAGCCAGACCTATCGTTTCAACCAAAAAATTGCCAATACCACTGCCCTGTTTGGCACAGGTTTGATCAGCAATGTCAGCTCAGCGGGCGGTTGGACCGATAAGTCCTCAGTAAACTACGGATTCCGTTCTACTTTTGATACCAAATTCAGTATCGGAAAAGGTTTGACCCTGACCGGAATCACTGGAGCGGAAGGTCAAATTCAAAATGCCCAAACGCTGGGTTATCCCATGATTGCCGACAGTTTCAACCTGACAGGTTACAACATCATCGGAACTTTGCGTAGCAACCAATACACCATTTCTCGCACCATTTCAGCTTTTTCTGAATGGACACTCACTTTGCCTGCTGATTTCTCCTTATCGGCGGGTTTGGGGTACAGTGTGATGGGCATCGAACTGAATGACCGTTTTTATGTAGCCAACAACAACAATCCCCGTAATCCGAATGGTACAAACAAACCCTCGCAATACAAAGCGGAGTACAACAACCTGTTTTCTCCCCGCTTTACCCTCAATAAGGTTTTGTCCAAGCGGGTGTCGGTTTATGCCTCTTACAGCAAAGGCTACAAAGCTCCGGTTAGTTCGTATTTCTTCATCCCGGTTACCGGCGAAGTGGTGCGTGGTTTGAAACCAGAGATTGGTACACAGTACGAAATCGGTACCAAAGGTTCGTTGTGGAATGACCGTTTTACCTATCAAATTGCGGGTTTCTCGGCTATTTTCTCCAACAAGATGACTACCGTTGCTGTACCCAATGCCAGAAATACCGCCACTTCGTACGTGTATGTAGTCAATGGTGGACAGCAAAAAAATCAAGGTATTGAAATTGCATTGCGTGCCGTGGTGGTCAAGTCAGAGACCGGATTTTTGAAATCATTGAGTCCCTTTGCGAATTTCACTTACTCCAACTTCAAATATGAAGACTTTAAATTCCAGCAGTTGAGTTCAGATCGAAAATCGATTACCGAGGTAGATTTCAGCAATAAAACCGTAGCGGGTGTCCCTCCGGTAACTTTCAACCTGGGTTTTGATCTGGAAACCAAAGCTGGCTTGTACGCCAACATGACTTATTCTTACCGGGATCCGATGTACTACACTTCCGACAACGTCAACAAAACGGCAGCTTACAGCTTGCTCAATGCAAAAGTTGGTTTCCAGTATCCCATTGGCACCCATCTTGGGTTGAATGTTTATGCGGGTGCCAACAACATTTCAGGGCAGCAGTACTACAACATGGTGTTCTTGAATCAACTGCCCGATGCGTACCTGCCTGGCCCCAACAAATCCAATTTCTTTGGCGGCTTGCAAGTCAAATACATCCTTTAAACTCAAGCCATGAAGAACCTATTGATCATTTTGGCAACGCAGAAAAATTAACTTCCCGATTTTGGGTTTTGAATAGGAAGTCGAACGGTTCATTTCAAGTGAGCTTCCTATTCAAAAGCCCCTCAAAAAATCGGGAAGTAATTTTTTGCGCCATACTTGGTTTGCTCCTGGTCTTTTTTTCTTGTGATATTGTGCCTGGCTTTCGCGCTGCGTTACGCCAAGCACCTCAATGCCTTGATGATTGGGGAAGAAGAAGCGATGTTCTTAGGGGTCAATGTGCGAAACCTGAAAAGAAATGTCCTGGTGATCAATGTGGCGATGATTGCTGTGGCAACTGCATTTGTGGGGGTGATCGGTTTTGTTGGGCTGGTGGTACCGCATTTGTTGCGCATGCTGCACGGTTCAGACCATCGGTATTTGATTCGAAACAGTGCCCTACTGGGCGCAATCATGCTCAGTGTGGCCGATCTATTGGCACGCATGTTGCTTCGACCAGCGGAATTGCCCATTGGCATCGTTACCTCTTTGGTAGGCGTTCCGGTATTTTTGTTGCTTTTGAGAACCAAAAAAATGTTCAACTGACATGTTGCGTGCAACTCACCTCACTTATGGTATTCGCGGGAAAAAATTATTGGACGATGTCTCGGTAAGTTTTTCTCCTGGTGGACTCAACCTGATCATTGGCCCCAATGGCGCCGGTAAAACCACCTTGATCAAAGCGCTTTGTCAGCAAATCAAACCCGAATCAGGGGCCGTGTATTATGGCGATACCAAGGCAACTCAGCTTTCAGTAGCCGCGCTGGCACGCATGCGGGCGGTATTGTCCCAAAACATTGAGCTGGCCTTCCCTTTATCGGTTGCGGAAGTGGTGATGATGGGGCGGTATCCCCATTTTGCTGGCACACCGAGTACCAAAGACGAATCTGCCTGCGAAGCCGCCATGCGCTTTTTTGATGTGTGGGAAATGACTGATCGAAATTACAATACGCTCAGTGGCGGAGAAAAACAGCGGACTCATTTTGCGCGGGTAGCCGCGCAAATCTGGTACCCTGCCTCTACTGGGTTTCGCTACCTGATCCTGGACGAACCCCTTACTGCGGAACACATCCGCACGGCTTACCGCCTGGAGCCAGTGATTCGAAAGGAAGAGGGAAACTTGCATTTGTTTTTTTAAGGGTTTCAGCACTTAAAGCTAGCAAGCTGGAATTTAACCCACCTGCTAGCACAAGTTTTCGTCTCTTTAAAGGTAAAAAAAGCAAGTCAATACCTTGATCACTTTTTAGTCCGTAAATCCGCCAAAAACCGTTCCAGTTCGCTTTCGTCGTAAATCAACACCTCCCGGGCTTTGCTGCCTTCGCTCGGGCCAACAATGCCAGTCGCTTCCAATTGATCCATGATGCGGCCAGCGCGGTTGTAGCCCAGTTTGAGCCGGCGCTGAATCATGGATGTTGAGCCGTGTTGACTTTGTACGATGAGGCGCGCCGAATCCTCAAACATTTCGTCCAGTTCGGCGTATTTGAGTTCGGTTTTGCCCGGTGGTTCGTCGTCGCCATAATATTCGGGCAAGAAATAGGGTTCGGGATACCCTTGTTGTTTGGCAATGAAGTCGATGACATTTTCTACTTCCGGCGTATCGATGAAGGCGCCTTGCAAGCGAATCATTTCCCCACCAATGGAGAGCAGCATATCCCCTCTACCGATCAATTGCTCTGCTCCTCCAGCGTCCAGAATGGTTCTGGAGTCGATTTTTGAAGTTACCTTATAGCCAATCCGTGCCGGGAAGTTTGCCTTGATCACCCCCGTGATGATGTTGACCGAAGGCCGCTGGGTGGCAATCACGAGATGAATCCCTACTGCACGCGCCAACTGTGCCAATCGCCCGATGGGAAGTTCTACCTCTTTGCCTGCGGTCATGATCAAATCCGCAAACTCGTCAATCACCAGCACGATGAAGGGCAAAAACTTGTGTCCTTTTTGAGGGTTGAGGCGGCGTTCAACAAATTTGTCGTTGTATTCCCGAATGTTGCGTGCCGAAGCTTTCTTGAGCAGGTCGTAACGGTTGTCCATCTCAATACACAGCGAGTTGAGGGTATGGATTACCTTGGTCGTATCCGTAATGATGGGTTCATCCTGGTTGGGCAAAAAGGCCAGGAAGTGATTGTCGATTTTGCTGTAGGGGAAAAGCTCCACTTTTTTGGGGTCGATCAGCACCAATTTGACTTGGGATGGGTGCTTTTTGTACAAAAGCGACACCAGGATGGAGTTGATCCCTACCGATTTTCCTTGTCCAGTGGCCCCAGCTACCAGCAAGTGGGGCATTTTGGCCAGGTCGGCCACAAACACTTCATTGGAGATGGTTTTTCCAAAAGCAATGGGCAAATCCATTTTGGCTTTCTTGAATTTTTCGTGCATCAGTACCTCTTTCATCGAAACGATCTGTTTCTTCTTGTTGGGTACTTCAATCCCGATGGTGCCTTTACCGGGGATCGGGGCAATGATGCGGATACCTAAGGCCGAAAGGCTCAGGGCAATATCGTCTTCCAGGTTTTTGATGCGGGAAATCCGCACCCCGGGCGCCGGAATGATCTCATATAAGGTTACCGTTGGCCCGATGGTGGCCCGAATTTTGGTGATTTCAATCTTGTAATGCAATAAGGTCTCGATGATTTGGTCCTTATTGGCTTCCAATTCCTCCCGATCGATTTCTACCTTTTGATCGGAATAGTCGTTGAGCAACGCCAAAACAGGGTGCTCGTACGAAGACAAATCCAGCGTTGGGTCATAAGGTTCACTGTGATCGGGGTTTTCTTCCTGCGCCAGATCGATCGGTTGCAGGTTGAGGTCAGGGGCATTTTCAACCAGGGGTGGGCGCTCATCGGGGGCACTGTAGCCCATTTCCAGCTCTAAATCCCCAGGAGTATTCGCCACCGGAGGGCGATTGGCGCGATTCAAATCAAAAGCCAACTGGGCACCTTGCTCCAGGTTAGCGGGCAAAGCGGGGATGTCAATGTCGATTTCTTCTTCTTCATCTTCGCTCGCTTCCGCAGCATTGGTTCCCGAATTGACCCGTTTTGCCTTTGGTCCTGGGCGGAGTTTGGATTGGGCTTCCCGCAAATCCGTTGGTTTGGCGCGTCGAAACAATTTACCTTGAAATAAAGCCTCAAAGTAATAGTAAATTTCTTGCATGGCCTGTCCAAAAGACAATTGATCAAAGTTGGGGTTGAAACGCCAGACCACCAATCCAAAAGCAATACTGCCAAAAAGGACGATTTGTCCTGCCGTGCCTACAAAGCTGAACAACCATTGATTGACTGTATCGCCCAATGCACCACCCCAGGGGAAACCAAAGGTGCCAAACAAAAACTCAAAAATCACGGATAAGAAAAAAATCAGAATGACCGTATAGCGAAAACGACTGGTAAATCGATACAAGGGAATCCGCCGAATAAATGCACTGCCCATTAAGACCAGTAAGTAAACGAGCAAGAACGAAGGAAGCCCGAATAAGTAATAAAAGAAAAAGTTGGACAGAATCGCCCCCAAGCGCCCCAGCCAGTTGGCCATTTCATATCGCCCATCCAATAATAATTGCCACGAAAAACGCAGTACCCGATCTTGATCTATATGCCAGGTAAACAAGTACGAAGTAAAGGCAATGAATAGATAAAGGGCAAAAAACAACAATAGCACCCCAGCTAATTTAGGGATGCGCTCATCTTCCGTAAATCGAAGAGAAAGTTGTCCTTTTTTCTTTTTTGCCGCCATAATTAATAACCGTCGTTTGCTTTCGACAGGGTTCGAGCAAAAATACTCCTATTTCAACAAAAAAAAATGTCTTGCAAATATTTGTTGGCAACAATTTTTTGTTTACCTTGCACCTAATTCGGCACTTTTAATTTAAGAATTAAATCACACTCCATGATTCGTGAAGATCGTATATCGTTGAATGAGCGTTTCCGCAAGGTGTTTGACCTGCTGGTAGAGCGCGGAGACATTCAACCCAACGACCGAAGCGGCAAAGGTATTGGTGACTTTGCCCTCAAAATCCTCGGAAATCGCGCCTATGGCCACATCATCAGGGCATTTCTCAATCCCGATGACAAGCGCTGCCTTGACTATCGCCATGCGCGAACACTCTGCCGTGAATACGGAGTCAATGAATCGTACCTCATTGACGGGGTCGGAACTCCTTTCGGCTTTGATTTACCAAAGCCTTCGCCCGCAGATGAAACAAGCCTCAAAGTAGGCAATATTTTGTTTACATCAGAAGAAGCTTTTGCCGGTTCAACTGTCGGTAAAGATGGTTGGGCTGTTGAAGATATCGATTATTTTAACATCCCTGGTTTGGCCGGTGGTGGTTTGGTTGCTTTTCCCATTAAAGGAAACAGTATGGAACCCATCATTTCTAACGGAGATGTAGTCATTTGTCGGGAAATCCAAAGCATGAGTGAAGTACGGGACAATAAAATCTATTCCGTAAAACACAATGGCAACATTTGGGTGAAACACGTACAAAAGATCACCGACCGCAATGGCCGGGTTACCAGATTGAAACTCATTTCTGCCAACCACCTGGAGCACGATCCCTTCGTAGAAGACGTCAACGAGCATACTCGCTTGTACCAGGTTATCCGCAAAATCAGCGAACTGGACTAGTGAAGTTTTAGGTTTGAGTTTGCTCAATTTTGCACAACGGATGTTAAATTGCATGAACTCAAACCTAAAAACCCCATCCATCAAAGATGCCTTTGTCTGGTCGCTTCATACAATATAATGCCTGCTGCAACTGAGGCATTTAATGAATCGGTTTGTCCCAATTGTGGAATGATGAATCGATTGTCTGCCAATGCGGCTACCGCAGAGGTGATGCCTTCTGATTCTGATCCAATTACCAAGGCTACGGGGATAGTCCAATCCATTTCTGAGAGTGAGGCTTTTGCATTCAGATCACTCACATACACTTTTACGCCAGAAAGTTTGAGCAACTCAATGGCTCCTACCATGCTTTTTTCCCGGCATACTGGAATAATTGTCAACGCTCCGGCAGAGGTTTTAACTGCTTCTGCGTTCACTTGTGCGCTTTTTTTGCTTGAAATGACCAGGGCATGCGCCCCAAATACTTCGGCAGATCGACCTATGGCGCCAAAATTGCGCACATCTGTGATCCCATCCAACAATACAATTAGAGGATTTTGCCCTTTTTCAAAAACATCAGGGAGGATATCTTCCAACCTTTGAAAAGGAATGGGAGATATGAATGCAACTACTCCTTGGTGATTGCCTCCTACCAATTTATTGAGGCGTTCTTTGGGTACTACTTGCAAAGGAACTTCATATTCTTTGGTAAGGTGACGGATCTCCTTTTCAAATTCACCTCGAATGCCTTGTTGCATCACCACTTTATCCACCGTCCATCCTGATTTGATGGCGTCTACTACGGGATGGCGTCCGTACACTATTTCAGATTGCTTTTCAGGCATCATTGATTGAAGGTTACCAGCTTTTGGCCATATGACTGACAAATTAACTACTTTTTAATCTTTCCGCAGAACAAATAGACTTCTTTCTCCGTATCAAGCCAAGTTGTTTTAATTATTTTTGAGACTTTACGGATCGAATTTAACAAAATTTCAAATGAAGAAAATTTCCGCCTTTTTTTCCCCCTTTGCTCTTTTGGCCTTTATGCTCGGGTGCTTTAATGCACAGGCTCAGCAAATAGAAGGCTCAACTTTGGCTAAATTGTACATACAACAGCATGCCGATCAATTGAAACTCACTCCAGAAGATATTCAAGGTCTTACAGTGAGCAATGAATACCAAAGTGAACACAATGGTATTACGCACATCTATTTTGCCCAGACTCATGAAGGAATTGAAGTGTACAACGCCATCAGTGGTATACACATCAAGGATGGTAAAGTCTTTTATACTGCCAACCGATTCATCGTGGATATTGCCTCCAGAGTGAATGCCATTCAGCCGGGCATCAAGCCCGAAAAAGCTTTGCTGCGCGCAGCCGATGATTTAGGGTTAAATGAAAAAAGCAAAAATATCCAGATTCTTCGTTCCGAAAAAAATACTTCAGCAGAATTTGCAGGGGGCAATCTTTCGCGCGAAAACATCCCTGCGTATTTAATGTACCATCCGAGTGCCAGCGGCCGCTTGCGCTTGTGCTGGGTGATGGAAATTCATGATCCACGCAGCGCTGATCAATGGATGTCATTTGTAGATGCCCTTACTGGCGTGGTGCTTGAAAAAGTCAACCATACGATTTCTTGTACTTTTCCGGGACACAACCATTCTGCGCAGCTCATCTCTGATGAATGCTTGCAAGAGGCTGGTTTGGAGCGCATGAGTATGCCCCTTCAAACGCCTGAAACAGAGGAAATTCTTACCCCAGTTGCTGATGGTGCCACCTACAACGTGTTTCCCGTACCGGTAGAAAGCCCTTTGCACGGCGTACGCAAAATAATGACCAGTCCAGCAGACCCTGATGCCTCTCCTTATGGCTGGCACGATACCAATGGTTTGCCTGGTGCAGAATATACCATCACCCGTGGCAACAATACCTATAGCTACCTGGATCAAAATGCCGACAATCGTCCTGATACCACCGTTGTCCCCAATGGAGGAGCTAAACTGGCGTTCAATTATCCATTCAATTCCGAGCAAGAACCCAATTCATCTCGTGCTGCCGCCATCACGCAGTTGTTTTACATGAACAACATTTTGCATGACTTCAGCTACAAATATGGGTTCACGGAAGCAGCGGGCAATTTTCAGCAAAACAATTACGGAAAAGGTGGCCGTGCATCTGACGCTGTTTTGTCGGAAGCACAAGATGGAACCGATATCAACAACGCCAATTTTGGGGCAGGGGTAGACGGTGCTCCTGGCCGCATGCAAATGTTCATCTGGAATACTTCTGGTGGAAATGCCTTCATTGAATCTCCGGCGGGGATTGCTGGAAAATACCCAGTACGGGCCGCAAGTTTTGGCAAACGCTTGACCACTACACCAATAACTGCTGAAATTGCGGTGGGCTTGGATGGTAGCACCAGTGCTAATCTGGGGTGTCAAACTTTATTGAACCCAGGCAATCTGAAAAATAAAATTGTACTCATTGACCGGGGTACCTGCACCTTTGAACGCAAAACCCTCAATGCTCAATTGGCGGGAGCGATTGCTTGTGTGGTCTGTAATTTTGAGAATACCTTGCCTGCTGGTTTGGGGGATGATCCTACCTTAACGGGTGTAACCATACCTGTAGTTGGCATGCGTTCGGGAGATTGTGAACTGATGAAACAGGCACTGAGCAATAGGGAAAAAGTACAACTTACGTTGGTTGCTCCGGCCAATTTAGGCCCAGACTCGCTGGATGCCAGCTTCGACAACGGCATTGTCGCACATGAATTTGGTCACGGTGTTTCCATTCGCCTTACCGGAGGGCCATCTGTGTCAACTTGCTTGAACAACGACGAACAAATGGGTGAGGGCTGGAGCGACTTTTTTGCTCTCGTTACCACCGTCAAGCCTGGTCAAAATGGAAAATTGGCCCGAGGAATTGGAAATTACGTGTTGTACGAAGGGCTGGATGGCACTGGTATCCGCCGCGCACCTTATTCTACCGATCTAAAAGTGAATGCCCAAACCTACGACGACATCATTGGAACCAGTGCACCACACCCGGTAGGCGAAATCTGGGCCACTACGTTGTGGGATCTTTACTGGGCTTTGGTAGACAAATACGGTTGGGACGCAGATCTTTACCGGGGTAAAGGAGGCAACAACATCGCGATACAATTGGTAATGGATGGTCTGAAATTGCAGACTTGTAGCCCAGGATTTGTGGATGGCAGAGATGCGATCATCGCTGCTGATGCAGCCAACAATGGCGGTGCGAATGAGTGCTTGATTTGGGAGGTTTTTGCACGCCGTGGCCTGGGTTGGAGTGCCGATCAGGGTAGTACAGCCGATCGGAATGACGGTCTTCAGGCATTTGATACCCGCCCCGAATGCCTCAGAACGCTTAAGGTGCAAAAAACAGTAAATGGCATCGTTAAGGCGGGTGATACGCTTAGTGTCAATTTGCTGGTGTACAACCACAAAACCACGCCAGTTACCAATGTCGTGCTCAATGACGAATTGCCCAATGGCCTTAATTTGATTCCAGCATCCGTAGTAGGATCCATCAAGACTTCTGTTAATAGCGGTATTGCCACTTTTGAATTGGGAACTTTGGCTGCTGGAGGGAGTAAAATCATCCGATACCTGGCCGTAAGCAACCGCAGCAAACCTTCGATTCGCCAGGTCATCGATGATGTGGAAGGAATAAATAGCATGTGGCAGAAAACATCGTTGGAAGGGCAAGATACTTTTCGCATTACGACCAGTAACCCCTATAAAGGAACCAAAGCCTGGACAGTTCCGGGAGGGAAAACTTCCGTCGATCAAGCTTTGTATTTAAAAGACCCCATCTTGGTCAGCGGGAAACAGCCGGTTTTGCGCTTCTACCAGAATTACAGCATCGAAACTGCCCTTGATGCCGGCATCGTTGAGGTAAGCACCAATGGAGGCGGTAGCTGGGAGTACGTTCCCGATAGCTTGATATTCCGCAATGGTTATACGCGCCTTGTTACTTACATTACCTTTTCGATTCCCAAACTACGTGGCTTTTCAGGTACAACTGGCGAATACATTCCTACTTACGTCAATCTTGGTAAATACCTGGGGCAAAAAATTCAAGTGCGTTTCAGGTTTGGTTCCAATGATGATCCCGCCAATGGCCCTGCACGTTCAAAAAACTGGACAATTGACAACATTGAGTTTATGGATCTGGTCAATTACGATGGACAGGTATGCCTCACTACAGCGGAGGGGGATAAAGTTTGCGCCAAAGCACCTTCAAAAGGGGCATTGGTTGAGCCTGGCTTGACTACTTCTACCCGAGATTTGCAAGGGCGTACCCGCATGGCCATCTATCCCAATCCAACCAATGAGCGCATCAACGTGCAATTGGAAGGATTACCTTCAGGACAATCCAGTGCAAATTTATTGAGTATGGATGGCAGAGTGCTGCAAACGCAAATGATGTCCAATCGCAATGACGATAGTCGCCTACTTTCTTTTGATCTATCTGGCCTTCCGGCGGGAATTTACCTGATGCAGGTGAAAGGCGCAGGATTGAATCATGTAGAAAAAGTAGTGAAGTTTTAATCCTGGCAAAAGGGTGGAACTACAAATAGCAAAGGTTCAAGGGAGACATGCCCTTGAACCTTTGCTATTTGTATCCTTCTTCGTGCTTGCGCACCCGTATGACCACAGATTTTGAAATCGGCGTTTTGCTTTCCCGCGCAAATTTGTTGACCGGAATCAGCACATTGGCCTCAGGGAAATAGGTGGCCACGCATTGTGACGGTATATCGTAAGCTACTGCAATAAATTTACGCGCAACCCGCTGTTGGCCATCGTATTCACTGACCAAATCCAGTAATTCTCCCGCCTTCAGGTTGGCAGTTTCCATATCTGCCTGGTTCATCAAAATCACCCGACGCTCATTGTAAATGCCCCGGTAGCGATCGTCCAAACCATAAATGGTGGTATTGAATTGATCGTGTGTACGGATGGTCATCATCAGGTATTGATCGGATTGCAGTGGGATGCGGGGCAATTCGGTGAGGCTAAAGTGGGCTTTGCCGTCTTCGGTATCGAATTTTTGCTCCCGATTTGGATTGGGCAAGTAAAATCCACCTGGTTCTCGCACCCGTTCGTTGTAATTTTCAAATTCAGGAATAACTTTTTCAATCAAATCGCGGATGTTGTCGTAGTTGCTGAGTAGGTTTTCCCAGTCGATTTTACTTTTATTGCCCAGAGTGGCTTTGGCCAAACCGGCCACAATTGCGGGTTCACTCAACAATGCATCCGAACAAGGCTCGAGGATACCTTTGGACATTTGTACAACGCTCATTGAGTTTTCGGTACTGACAAACTGTTCTCCGCTCTCTTGTTCATCCCGATCGGTGCGACCAAGGCAAGGCAGAATCAGTGCCTGTTTGCCATGCACCAAATGACTGCGGTTGAGTTTGGTAGAAACCTGAACCGTCAGATTGCAATTGCGCAAGGCTTGTGCCGTAACTTCGGTATCCGGAGTGGCGGAGAGGAAGTTCCCCCCCAGTGCAAAAAACACCTTGGCCTTTTGGTGGTACATGGCCTGTATCGCGTCAACGGTAGCAAAACCTTCTTTGCGGGGCATTTTAATGCCCACTACTTCTTCCTGTTTGTCCAAAAATTCTTTCTTGGGGGTTTCCCAAATGCCCATGGTGCGATCTCCTTGCACATTGCTGTGCCCACGCACCGGGCATGTGCCTCCACCCTGAATGCCAATGCTGCCTTTGAGCAAGAGCAGATTGATCACTTCCCGAATATTGTCTACTGCGTTTTCATGCTGGGTAAGCCCCATCGCCCAGCAGGCAATGATGCGTTTGGATTTTTTGATCAACCGAGCGGCCTTGCGAATCTGCCCGCGGGGGATGCCACAGGCTTCTTCCAATTCCCGAAAGTCAAATTGCTGGAGGTGTTTAGCGAAAGCTTCGTATCCATCGGTATGATTGGTGATGAACTCCATGTCAAAGATGTCGCCCAATTCCTGTTTTTCTTGAAAAAGGAGCATCGACATGATGGCTTTGAGTAAGGCCACATCGCCATTGATTTTGACCTGGAGGTACAAATCCGCTAACTTAGTTCCACCATTCAAGATTTTTGATGGCCGCTGAGGGTTAACAAACCTGGTTAAACCAGCTTCCTTGAGGGGATTAATGGCAATAATTTGGCCGCCTTTTTCTTTGCAACGCTCCAAGGCTGAGAGCATTCGCGGGTGGTTGGTTCCTGGATTTTGCCCCAGAATAATCACCAGGTCGGCATGGTCAAAATCTTCGAGGGTAACGGAGCCTTTGCCCGTGCCCAAAGTGGTGCTGAGGGCTTTGCCAGAAGATTCATGGCACATGTTGGAGCAATCGGGCAGGTTATTGGTACCAAAAGCCCGAACAAAGAGCTGGTACAAAAATGCCGCTTCGTTGCTGGTGCGGCCAGAGGTATAAAAAATGGCCTCATTGGCGGATTTGAGGGCATTGAGTTCTGTTGCAATCAATTGGAAAGCAGCTTCCCAGGAAATCGGCGCGTAGTGACTGGCGCCAGCACGCAATACGAGTGGTTCGGCCAGGCGGCCTTTTTTTCCCAATTCAAAATCCGAAAGCTGGAGCAGTTCAGCAATACTGTGCTGCGCAAAAAAATCTGCACCAATGCTTTTGCGTTGTGCTTCTTCGGCGATGGCTTTGATGCCATTTTCGCAATATTCTCCAAGGCGAGACCGATCGTCATCAGGATCAGGCCAGGCGCATCCTGGGCAATCGATGCCTCCTTTTTGATTGAGTTTGAACATGACTTTGAGCGCTTCACCTGGCCGCATGTACTTGCGGGCATGTCGAAGTGAGCTGCTGATGGCGGGCAAGCCCGCTGCTTTGGTTTTCGGGCTGCGCTTACGGATTCCTGTAAATGATTCAGGCGGTTGCGCTCCGGTATTTTCATTGGAATCAATCACAATGATGTCTTTCCCTTTGGCTTTCCCAGTGCTTTTGGCTTTGGGAGGATCAACAATGACGTCTTTCCCTTTCACCTTCTCGGTGTTTTTGGCCATCGGGGGATCGACAGTGATGTCTTTCCCTTTTGCTTTTCCCTTGCTTTTGGCAACGGGAGGATCAACAACAGGTGCTTTCTCCTTTTTCGTTCTGCTCTTTTTGGTATTTTCCTTCATTGCGACAAACAAACGTCTGCTGAATTAATGTGGCATGCGCTAGCCTCCAATGGTGGCCATCGACTCTGTTACAGGCAGGCCAAAGTTACGATTTTTTTCAGCCTCCCAGCCGTCTTTGGCCCGATTGCCCAAGGCTGTTACAAAAGTATCTCGAATTTGTTGATCTGATGCGCCCTGACGCATCAAATCGCGGATATTAAAAACGCCATTGTCGTACAAACACGTTCTCAGGCCTCCTTGAGGAGTAATGCGAATGCGGTTGCAAGTACCACAAAAGGTACGGCTATAAGCGGCAATGATGCCAATGTCTCCTTTAAACCCAGGTACCTGATAGTTGTAAGAGGTAGAATTCGGGGGATCTGTCAATTTTTCCAAATTGGGAAAAGCAGTCTTCAAAAGTTCAAGAATCCGACGGTGGTTCCAATGCAATTCCTGGTAGTGGTTGCCCTCGCCATTGAAAGGCATCTCCTCGATGAACCGCACACTTACCGGATGATTTTTGGTCAACTCGGCCATTGGAATCAGGTCATCGGTATTTTTTCCATCCATTACCACAGCGTTGATCTTGGTTTGGATGCCATGTTCCAGCAATGCGTGAAAGGTATTCATGACCTCATTGAACACATTGCGGCGGGTAATTTCAAAAAAACGAGCTGGGTCTAGGGTATCCATGCTCAAATTGATGGACTTGATGCCGATGGCTTTCAACTCAGGCACCAAAGGAGCAGTGGTCGTTCCATTGGTCGTAATGTTGATTTGCTTTAATCCTGAAATTTTGCTGATGTGGCGCAAAAAGTCCATCATGTCCCTGCGTACAAAGGGTTCTCCGCCCGTAATGCGCACTTTATCGATGCCCATGTCTACAAGTAGTTCAACCAAACGGATCATTTCCTCGTAAGACAACAGATCATGCTTGTCTACATAATTGATGCCCTCTTCGGGCATGCAATAAAAACAACGCAAATTGCAGCGGTCGGTAACGGCAAGCCGTACGTAGTTGATTTTGCGCCCATGATTGTCGTATAGCATGCTTTATGTTTTGAGGGACTTCGTTCTAAAGGACTTGTTTCCAATAAACTCAATTATTGTGCAAGTAGTTGTCGTTATTGCCACATTAGGTAATTGACCAGATTAAATGTGGATTCTTTGACTAATTTTAAAATCAAAGAAAGGTAGTAAAATTAGTGAAAGGTTGATCATCTATTTGCTTTGATTTGTTGTCCAAAAAATCGAAACCATGAAAAAAACGCTCATTGCTTTAATGCTGATAGTGGGAATTTTGGAAACACTGGATGCCCAAATCCGTTTTGAAAGGGCTTATTTTATTGACAATGAAGGCAAAAGAACGGAGTGTGGAATCAAAAATTCGGATTGGAGCAACAACCCGAATTCATTTGGGTTTCAAAGCCCGGGCAGCAACAAAACAATAACCGCTTCCATCAACGAAGTACAGGAATTTGGCGTGTATAATTTTTCAAAATACATTCGTGCCAAAGTCGAAATGGATCGCTCCAGTGGGAATGTAAGCAAAATGGGCTATGCGGGCAACCCTGAGTTTCGCACCGAAGCAATTTTTTTGAGGGTGCTGATTGAAGGCCAAGCAACGCTTTATTCTTTTACAGATGGCGATCTGATCCTGTTTTTTTTCAAAGTCGGCAGCGGTTCAATCCAACAACTCCTTTTTAAAAAATACATTGTTGACCAAAATACGGTTGCTACCAATGCCGAATTCAGAGAACAATTGGCCACTTCTGTAAAGTGCCCGCAAGACCGATCGAATGCGCTGAAGGAATTGGATTACTACAAATCAGAACTCATTCGGTATTTTTCGACTTACCACCAATGTATGGGGCTTAAGTTTTTGAATTACGAACCTAAAATCAAGCGAGACCTGTTCAATGTGCGCATTACTTCCGGGCTTAGTTTTTCTTCGTTTACCTTCAAAGGAGTAGATGGATTCCCACAAAAAATCATTCCACGCCTTGGATTGGATGCAGAATTCGTGTTGCCTTTCAACAAAAGCAAATGGGCCTTTTTTGTTGAACCCAACCTACAGGCTTTTTTCTCAACGGACGCCATACGGGGCGATTTGAGCTCCATCAATTACCGCTCACTGGAGCTTCCGGTTGGCTTACGGCACTACTTTTATGTAAGCCCCGATTTGAGATTTTCCTTGTCTGCGGCCTATGCTTTTGATTTCAACTTCAAATCGGCCTTAAGTCGGAGCGATGGCACCAAATATGACTTACTGGGTGGCAATGTGTTTGCCTTCGGAGCGGGAATGGGCTATAAAAAATTCAGCGCGGAAATGCGCTGGTACCAGGATCGGGATTTGTTGGGATTGTATACTGCTTTGGAATCGAAATTGTCCAAGGTAGCGTTGGTACTGGGCTGGAAAATTTTTTAGTTCGTAACGCAGAAACATGCGTCATACTTACGCATCTGGGTTCAGTATTTTTTTTAGGGTCTCCAGGTGTACTGCTTCTTCAAAAACCGCACGAACTTCAATGGCAAAACCTGACACAACTTTGCTGCGGATGATTCCTTCGCCAATTTTCAAGTGTAGTTTATACTGTTCATCCTGAATAAAATACTGTTCAATGGTTTCATCTTCAGGATCAATAATCCAGTATTCTTCCACACCATGAGCTGCATAATCATTGAATTTAATACCTCGATCGCGGTGGGCAGTGCTGTCCGATAATACTTCAACTACAAAATCAGGAGCAGGGTATTTCCAATGCCCTTTTTTGAAACTTGCTGCTTTTTCTGTGCCAAAAAAAACCACATCTGGCTCATAGTCGTTGCGGGTGAGTGCGGTCAGGACTTTTTCGTAACCAACGTAGCCCAATTTATGAACGCGTACAAATACATTTAGCAATTGGTACAAAAACCCAGTCGCATCCGTATGCTCTTTTTTCACTGGTGAATGCACAATAATTTCTCCATTGATGAATTCCACTTTCATGTCATCATCAACGTCGCGGTAAAATTCTTGTCGCCTTCTTTTCTCGTCTTCCAATGCGGCCATCAGTTTGTTGACTACCAACGGAGCACTAGGACTTTCCAGAATTGTCGCAATTTGATGTTCTTCGGATGCGAGCAGCATGGTCTAAAAGTTTTGATCAAATTAAGTCTTTTTTTGTCTAAAAAACAAGTAAAGTCTGCATTTTGAGGTTGCTTCATTTTTTCCCACAATAATTGCCCCAGCTTGCTTATCTTTCTACCCATAATGTCTATCTATGTTTAATTACATGTCTCAAAAAATCCGATTCGTTGTAGTCCTTTGGATGGCAAGTATTTCTATAACGCTGCCCAGTTGCCAAGGTCAGGAAATCAAAGACACTGGCCCGGCCTTTTATTACTGGAAAACCACCATTGACTTTGCACCGGCAGCTGCCGAGTTGGCCGATCAATTGGGCAACCAGCATTTTTACCTCCGCTATTTTGATGTAGACTGGAGCGCGGGCTACGAATCAGCAATCCCGAGAGGTATCTTGAATCTGGATTATTACCACCCCTTGAATGGTTGGGAAAAACGTACCGTTACCCCTGCCGTGTACATCACCAATCGCACTTTCGAACGCATTAAGGAATCAGACCTTCCTGCACTGGCCGATAAGGTAGCCCGTAAGGTCAGTCAGATAACCGAAGACCTGACTCAAAGTGTATATGGCTATTCCTACTTGGATGGGATGCCCCCACAATTGACCTGGGAGGAAAGAAACGACATTCTCGATTCCCTAAAAATCCAGTGGCGCAATAAGGTAGTTGAACTACAAATTGACTGCGATTGGACGCAAACTACCCGCGACAAATACTTTTCATTCTTAAAACTCCTGAAACAAACGGCAGCCGGGACAACGATTACTTCAACCCTGCGCTTGCACCAATACCGGGATCGCAAAATAATGGGCATCCCTCCGGTAGACAAAGTGATGCTGATGTGCTATAACACCGGCGATCCAAAAAAACAATCTGAGACCAACGCCATTCTGGACGCACAGGTGGTAAAGCAATACCTGAAAGGCCGAATATACCCGCTGGAAATGGAACTGGCTTTGCCCATCTTCAATTGGGGCGCCTGGTATCGAGCGGGAGCTTTTCAAGGACTTCTGCGCAATTTTAGTGCAGAGCAATCTGGAGCAAACACTTTTTTGAAGCATGAGCAAGACAATCAATACCGGGTTTTGCAAGACACCGTACTTGGGCAAGACTACCTGCGCGAAGGCGACCTGATTCGGATGGACGGCCCTACCCCCGCACAAATGAATGAAACCTTAAAAGCATTAAAGGAACGAATTGGCCACCGTTTTTCCAGGGTAGCTTTTTTTGATTGGGACTACGACAAAATCAAACAGAACCAGACCGAGGTAGGTGCTTATTTTGAAACGTTGAAAAAAAATTAGCCATGTTGACGTTTCGTAATCTTAAAATAGGTGTGGCCATTTTGTTGCTGTGCGCAGTGCCTATGGGCCGCACCAACGGCTGTGGGGTCTATTATTTTCACGATGAATACCGGATGGTATTTTTTAATCCGGCACTGGTTGGAGAAGCGGCCACCCATTCCTTGCATTTGATTTACGGCATCCCTTTTTATTACGAACCTTCGGATCCGGAAAAAAAAGATTACCAACGCAATTGCCAGGAATGGGCCGATTATTTGGGAAAGGAGGTACGCGTTCAGGATGTACAAAAAGTGATCTACGATACGACGCCAGACCTGGTACTTTCTGCAATGGAAGAAAAAGGGCTGGTTGATCTTTTTCCAGGGAATACGTTTGTAAAAAAAATCCTGCAGCCCGAACACGCCGATGCTTTGGAATACCTCGACCTAGCACTACGTTCAGAATTCACCCATTTTGCGGATACCGATCCCTGGATGTTGCAAGAAGACAATTTCAGTTTTGACAACAAACTAAAATTGCTGGTCAGTAAAGCCGAGCAAAAGATCAAAACGGTAAAAGACGCATTCTTGAAACGGCGATACGCATTTCAACTGGTGGTGCAAAGCCGCTATACTGGCAAAGGAGCGCAAAGTCTGAAGTACTGTGACGAATATTTTCCGCTGAATCGTCCAGGATCGGTCTTAATGCCCTGGGCGCAACTGCACAAAGCAGAAATATTGCCTTCAGAAAAACAGGACGAATCCGCTTACATCCTTTCCAGGGTATTTGATTTGTGCGAATCCAAAAAATACCGCGTGCATCATTTGGTCGTAAGAGATAACTTGGTGAAGGCTTTAAAACTAACCCAAAACAAACAAGAGCAATCCACTATCCTGGCACTGCTTGGTTATAGAAACCCGGGTCAAAACCTGGACAACCTAAAGCGCATCGCCGCATTAAATCCTGCTTCGCACTACTTGCCTCAATTGTTGGTGCGAGAAATCAATAAAATCGAAGACTGGTTGCTGACTCCTAAAGTTACGTTTTTTGACGAAAGTGACCATTTCTATGGTGATGTTGATGGTGTTGATTTCATGCCCTCCGAAAACCGAGGGCTGTTGATGAAAGACATACCTTACCTGAAAAAGAACCTCGCCAAGGATCTGGCTTATGCCCGTCAGCTTCGAAGCCTTTTTGAATCCTTGTTGAAAAATCCTCGGTTCCCTGCAAAGTCATTCGCGCACCTTGCTGTTGCCCACCTGTATTATCTGGATCATCAGCCAGCACGGGCAAAGCAGCATTTGGATCAGATCACAGCAAAAGAAGATCCCCGCATTCAACTTCAAAAAAGTCTGATTCAATTGCTGATTTTGCCTGATCTGATGGACATCCAAACCCCGAGAGCAAAGGCTGAAATCGCAGATCTTTTTCACCAAATATTGATCCATGCCGATTTGTTGGAAAGCAGATTGCGCATTTATCCCAAGCTGATGCTCTATTTTTCTCGCTTGTACCAACAGAAAGGAGACATCGTAACGGCAGGGTTGATGTACAATCGAAGTAGCGCTATCCCAATAAGTTCAGAGGATAGATGGGGTACTTACTATTACAGCCAGATCAGCTACTTTGACCGGTTTGCATCTATGGAAGACTTGGATCAATTGATCAATTTGGTGAGTAAAACCAGTAAGAATCCTTTTGAAAAACTGTTGACGGATTCCCTAAACATCCAAGAGGTACAAGAGTTTAGCTATGATTGGGCATACGATCGAATGAATGAATCAGAAGACATCCGTTCTTTTTTACCCAGTATCGAACAATTGTATGATTTGAAAGGCACTATGGCTTTTCGTCAAGATCGATTGAAAGAGGCGCTCGCTGCTTTTGAGCATTTGCCGGATACTTACTGGAGAGACAATTATGAATTTGCAGATTATCTCAAGCACGATATTTTCGTAGACACACAGCATTTTCCCTGGCATGGGAAGCAGCAAAAACCAATCAATAAAATTGCAGTGTTGAAAAAAATGATAGCCTTGCAAGAGAAAGCCTCTAAACCAGGGGCTCAACAGGCTGAAGCTGCCTATTGCTTGGCCAATGCCTACTTTAACACTACTTTGTGGGGCAATTCCTGGATGATGTTCAGTTATGGTAAGTACAATTATTGCCTTTATGGATGGGTTTCAAATGAACACGCACCTTTTCAACGCCTTAGTAAGGAGTATTTCGAAGAATATTTGCAAATGAAACGAGCGGTTTCTTATTACAAGATGGTACTCAATAGCAAACCAGATGACGAACTTGCCGCTAGAACAACCTATATGCTAGGGCATTGTGAGAAATATGCAACGGTTGGCAATGGCTATCTAAATTATGGAGTTTCGGAAGAGGAGTACAAGCGGTTTTTTTCTCCTGTTTTTCTTACCTTTCGCGATAAGTACAGGCACACCGCAGCGTTCAAGGAGTGCCTCAAAAGTTGCCCTGAGTTGGCAGATTATTTCAAGAGCAGGTAAGGAACTCAAAAAAATTAATTGCCATGATTCGTTATCTACCCATATTGATTGTTCTCTTACTCTTGCCCACCATGCGCACCAACGGCTGCGGCATCGATTTTCAACGCGACGAATTCCGCATCGTATGGTTCAATCCCAGGTTGACCGAAGATCCCGCCTTGCATCCGTTTGATTTGAGTTTTTATTATGGGTTTCAATATGCCGCCGATCCTGAATTGCAAGACTATCGCCGCAATTGTCAGGAATGGATGGCTTATCTGGGGCCAGAAGTACGCGAAAGTGATGTGCTGGAGGTGTTGTACAAAAAAGGGCCGGAGTACTTTCTGGATGCGCTGGAAGTCAATCAATTGAGTGTAAAATATCCTCGGAATGCTTTCATTCAACAATTGTTGCAACCCGAAAAAGCAGAAGCTTTAAATTACCTCAAATTGGCCATGCAGGCAGAATTTGCCCATTTCTCATCCTCAGACCCCTGGGAATTGGATGAAACGGAGTCAGACTTTTATGAACGAATCACCCCTTTGATTCGACAGGCGCAACAAAAAGTAAAAACACTTGAAGATCCTTTTCTAAAACGCCGTTACGCTTATCAGTTGGTGGTACAGTTTCGCTATGCAGAAAATGCGGATGAATGCACCCGTTACTGCGAGGATTACTTTGGATGGGACGATACTACCAGTGTATTGGTGCCTTGGGCGCAATTCCATAAAGCTGAAGTAATTGCTACACAAGGCGATGTTGTAGAGTCGGCTTATTTGATGTCTAAAGTATTTGACCATTCTGAGTCAAAAAAAATCCGGGTATTCCAGTTGTTTGACCCATCACTTTTAGCGGATGTATTGCGGAAAGCGCGTACCCCCAGGGAAAAAGCAGCCGTTTATGCCATCGCTGCCTACAAGCATCCGGGGAAAGCATTCGATTTGCTGAAATCCCTGGCCGAGGTTGCCCCCAACTCGCGTTACCTGCCCCATTTGATCACCCGTGAAATCAATAAATTGGAAGATTGGATGCTTACAGCTCGGGTCACTTTTTTTGGAAGCTACCAATATGACAATTACGATTTTGCGTTCAACGGGGAAAACCGCTCCTATATGCCGGGTGAAAGCGCGGGTTTGTTGGAAAAGGAAATTCCATATTTGAAAAAAAACCTGGCTAAAGATTTGGAGTATTTGGCTGAATTGGCTGATTTATTAGCAGGCTTATTGAAAAACCCTCAATTTCAACAAGCGGATTTTGCGCATTTGGCTTTGGCGCACCTTTACTACCTGCAACAAAAACCTATTTTGGCGAATGCAGAACTCGAAAGGGTCAAAGACCGCAATACCCCCACCATTCAGCTGCAAAAGAACCTGACCCAATTGCTCATTTTACCTGAACAACTCGATATTCGCTACCCGCAAGTCAAAGATGAAATCGCCCGCGGATTGGCGCGGGTCAAAGCATATGCCGGCGCTGCCGAAGCAGGAATCCGGATATACCCCAAACTCTTGCTCCACTTTTCGCGACTCTTTCAACAAAAAGGCGAAAGCTCAACTGCCGGGCTGTTTTACAACCGCAGTAAATTCATTCCCAAGAATGTTTACCTCAGCTCTGGGTACTACGAATCGATCAGTTATTTCGATCGCTTTGCTACCCTTAGCGATCTGGACGAAATTATTGCCCTAAAGGAAAACAAAAAAACGCCATCTGCACTGGAAAAACTGCTGCTGGCACCACTTGATGCCTTGGAAAAAGAAAGACATTACTACTACCGAATCAATCCACAGGAAGATTCAGTCATTATCGACGTTGTACCTTCCATCGAGCAATTGTATGACCTTAAAGGGACCATTGCCTTTCGCCAAAATCGTTTGTCTCAAGCATTAGAGGCATTTGAACATTTGCCCGACAATTATTGGGATGAAACCTATGCGTTCAAGCGAAATCTGGATCATGATCCTTTTGCAACGGCTGAATCTTATCCTTGGCAGGGCGAACCACAGACAAGCTGCAATAAGAAACTGATTTTGCGGCGGATGATTGACCTACAAAAACAGGCCGAACAAGCCGGACCAAAACAAGCCGAAGCCTGCTATTTACTGGGAAATGCCTATTACAACTTCACCTATTGGGGGCAAAACTGGATGATGTTCAGCTATGGTCGATCAAATTCGGAGCTGGAACGGGAAGACTATGTTTTAATTGAAAGCTTTTCTTTTGCGCCCAATGCAAAGACTTATTTTAAGGAGTATTATCAAATGAACAAGGCACTGGACTACTATCAAAAAGCCTACAATGCCAAGCCTGACGCAGAGCTGGCTGCCCGGATTGTCTTCATGATGGGGTCTTGTGATAAACTTGCGCAGATGAACAAAGGACTTCGACGTTGGGATGATGAAGAAAAGGAACCCTACATTTCACCATTTTTCAATACCTTCCGCGATCAATTTGGAAATTCGGCTGCATACCGAGAATGTCTCAGGAATTGCCCCGAATTGGCCGACTATTTCAGGAAATAATTGACTGACACAATTTTTAAATTGTACAGTCTGTACCTTAGATCGCTTGCAAAATGAACCTTTTCCGACGCTGCACAAGCATCCTACCGCTGCTGCTTTGTTTCAACCTGCTTTTTTCCCAAAAGAAAAATGCCGCTTTTGAATACCACATTCACCGTGCCGATGGCCCCATCAAGATTGATGGTACTGGCGATGATCCGGCCTGGAGCAAAGCGGAGATGGTCTCTGATTTTTACATGGTATTGCCCATGGATACCAGCAAAGCTAAGGTGCGTACCGAAGTGCGCATGCTGTACGACCAGCAAAACATGTACCTTCTGGCCACTTGTTACGAAAAACTTCCTGGCCCATATATGGTCGAATCTTTGCGTCGCGACTTCAACTTTGGCCGCAATGACAATTTCCTGCTTTTTATGGATCCTTTTGACGACCTTACCAACGGTTTTACTTTTGGATCCAACGCAGAAGGTGCTCAATGGGATGGTTTGCTTTTTGAAGGGGGCAGCGCCAACCTGAGTTGGGACAACAAGTGGACTTCCGAAGTCAAAACCGAAGACGATAAATGGACATTTGAAATGGCCGTGCCTTTCAAAACCCTACGCTACAAAAGTGGCATCACCCGTTGGGGCATCAACTTTAGTCGTCTGGACATGAAAACCACCGAAAAATCTGCCTGGACTCCGGTACCCCGGCAGTTTCCAACGGCGTCATTGGCCTATACTGGCGTATTGGTATGGGACGAGCCACCGCCACCTGCCGGTGCCAATTTTTCGGTCATTCCTTATGCCCTGGCCAATACCGGGAAAGATTATACCAGCAACAAACCAGGCAGCATCAAGGGAGATGTGGGCGTAGACGCCAAAATCGCCATTACTTCTGCCCTGAATCTCGACTTGACCGTCAATCCGAATTTCGCTCAAGTTGAAGTTGACCGCCAACAAACCAACCTCGATCGATTCGAGCTTTTTTTTCCTGAACGCCGCCAATTTTTTCTGGAAAACGGGGATTTGTTTGCCAATGTAGGCTATGCCTCGATCCGACCTTTCTTTTCGCGCCGCATTGGCTTGAATACGCCAATTCAGTACGGCGCACGTTTGAGTGGGAAATTGAACAAAAAGTGGCGCATCGGTGCAATGGACATGCAAACCAATGCCGATGAACAGGGAACGCCCCGTCAGAATTTTGCGGTAATGGCCGTGCAGCGGCAAATTTTTGCGCGCTCCAACATCACTGCGCTGGCCATCAACAAAGAAACCCTGGATTTTGAAACGGTAACCGATCCTACCAAAATCAAACGCTACAACCGCAACCTGGGCTTTGAATACAACCTGCTATCTTCCAACAACGTCTGGAAAGGAAAATTGATGTACCTCAAATCATTTTCACCCGGCATTGACACCAAAGACCATGTACTGGCTGCCAATTTGCAGTACAGCGCCCGCCGCTGGACATATGCTTTTCAATACGAAAGTGTGGGCAAAAACTACCGGGCAGAAGTAGGTTACGTACCCAGAACCAATTACCAGTATTTGAATGGACAAGTGGGGTATCTTTTTTTTCCAAAATCAAAAGTGCTGATCAATCATGGCCCTTTGCTCATGTACAACCAATATTTGAATCCAACTGGGCAGCAAACGGAGTATACCCATGTCTTGGTCTATCGTTTTAGCTTTCAAAACCGGCGGGAATTGACGGTTTGGACAGCACGTGATTATGTAAAATTGCTCAGTCCGTTTGATCCAACCAATTTTGCGGGCAATACGCTGGCTACGGGATCTGAACACAAATGGGGTTCATTTGGTGGTGACTTCACTTCCAAACCCCAAAGCCTTTTTACTTATTCTGCTACCTTTCGATATGGTGGATACTTTGCCCAGGGGCGCCGTTTGCGGATTGGAGGAGACATTGGTTACCGTTTGCAGCCCGTTGCTGCCATTACCATGAGTGTCAATTACAACCGCATCGAATTTGATGATGTAGAAGTTTTACCCACCCAACTTAAAAATACCGACTGGAATTTTTGGTTGATCGGCCCCCGGATTGACCTTACCCTGACGAATAAGTTGTTTTTCACCAATTTTATCCAGTTCAACAACCAAAACAAAAACGTGAACCTCAATCTGCGGGTGCAATGGCGCTACAGCCCAGCATCGGATTTCTTCATCGTATACACCGATAATTATTATTCGGAAGGGTTGAGAATCCGAAATCGAGCCTTGGTGGCCAAGTTGACCTATTGGTGGAATGGATAAAATAAAACCAATTGTCACTCCTTCAAAAAACCCACAGTAGCTTGCTCATACTTCCCCAACTGTTGCTTGAGGCCAAGAACACTTTTGACCGGGCCATCATCTACGGCCAAATTGATCAGCCATTTGGGGATGCTTCCACCTGGGTCGGACTTGAGTTGGTATTCCAGGCGCACCATGCCTCCAGGGAGAGGGGTATATGTCCATTTGGATTCAATGGCTCTGACCCTGACGATGCCTTCTTTTTCTGGAATTAAATTGTAGGCGGATTTACTGGTAGAAGTGACCTGTTTGGTATGGGGATCCTGTTTAAAAGTGTAGTGTACGATCATGTCTCGATCAGAAAAAGGAAGGGGGAAATCGGTGCGCATGTACAGGTAACCTTCTGTTTCGCTGATGGTTCGGATGTGGTAAGACTCTTTCAATCGGAAAGCCCAATTTTTGAGATTTGGGATATCTGATGCGAGAGCCACCACTGCTCGGAGGCTCGCGCGAACTTCCGTACGCAGTTTTAGCTCCAAAATTCCAGAAGTGCTGTCTTTGCGGGTATAAACCTGTACGCCATTGTGGTCATGGCGGAATTTCCAGGAATTGGTTTGGGCAAACAATAAATTGAAGTGCATACTGGCAATTAACCAGCAGAGCATAGTCAGTCGCTTCATTTTTGGGTGTTTTTAACAGTCAGTGGTATGCATAAATAACGGCATGAATGAGTGGATTGTTTCAGTCAGTGAGATGCCTAAGTAAAGCAGAAAAATTAACTTCCCGATTTTGGGTTTTGAATAGGAAGTCGAACGGTTCAT
>NZ_JBBAKG010000003.1:0-51147 GCF_040403615.1 Haliscomenobacter sp.
GATTCAACGCAAGATTGCACGATTACGCGAACTCAGTCCATTGTGGGACATGTATCAAGATGGAATTGATCTGGACACCATTGAGTGGGCTAGTCATTGATTGATAATCAAAAGGAAAAAATTATGTTAAAAGATAGAAGAGTATTATTAGAACACGATCTTAAAATTGCACATGACCAGGCCGCACATACGTATTTAGATATTGTGACAAACAATGGCAACGTTCACAGTGAAGAATACCAACAGATGCGAGATCGTGTCACTAAATTAGAATTTGATCTCAATATGGTGAATAAATTAATTCACAAAGGCCATGAATAATGTTAGACCCGAGAATACACACAGCCTTGCTGAATGAAGGCCTTAGACAAGCAAATACTATTGAACTTATTGCCAGTGAAAACTATACCAGCCAAGCAGTAATGGACTTGTGCGGCAGTATCCTGACCAACAAATATGCAGAAGGTCTTCCTGGTAAACGTTATTACAATGGTTGTGAGCATGTGGATGATATTGAACGCACGGCCATTGAGTATGCCACTCGACTGTTTGGTTGTGGGCATGCCAATGTGCAACCGCATTCGGGTGCCAATGCCAACCTGGCAGTATTCAAGGCATTCCTAAAGCCCAGCGATTGTATCGTGGGCATGGATCTAGCATCAGGTGGACATTTGAGTCACGGTGCCAAAGTCAATGCTAGTGGTGCTTGGTTTGAATCACACTCATACGGTGTTAATGCTCGAGGCCTGATTGATTATGATGCTGTGGCTGAATTTGTTGAGTTCATCAAACCCCAAATGGTCATTGCCGGTGCCAGTAGTTACAGTCAAGTGATTGACTGGGCACGATTCCGTGAGATTGCAGACAGCGTAGGAGCCATCTTGTTGGCTGACGTTGCTCACTATTCAGGCCTAATTGCAGGCGGAGAATACCCAAGTCCATTCCCCCATGCCCATGTTGTGACCACAACCACACACAAAGGCCTGCGTGGGCCCAGAGGCGGCTTGATCCTATGGGATGATCCAGACCATAGCAAAAAGATCAACTCGGCTGTGTTTCCCGGCACTCAAGGTGGCCCACTCATGCACATCATTGCCGGCAAGGCACAGTGTTTCTATGAAGCACTACAACCTGAATTTAAACTGTATGCCAAGCGAGTCCGTATCAACGCACATGCTATGGCACAGGCATTCATAGATGCAGGAGTTGATGTGGTCAGTGGCGGAACACAGTGTCATATGTTCACTGTGGACTTACGCAAAGAAAAACTAAGCGGTCGCGAGTATGCTGATCTACTTGAGGCAAATGGTATCACTGTTAACAAGAATGGTGTGCCAGGCGAAACACGTAGTTTTACCGAAACATCAGGTGTGCGAGTTGGTGTTGCAGCCGAAACTACCCGTGGTCATGATGAAGCATGGTTCAAACAATTAGCCACAAAGATGATTGCAATTTTACAAGATGGAAATTAGCCGGTTTGCTTGGTGGCCCACCAAAATGACCAGTGGTCAATCAATTTGGTTGACAAAATACATACAACATCGTATACTATATGATACATCAACAGGTAGACCACCATTGAACAGTTTGTACTTTGAGTGGACAGAAACATCCAAAGAAAAATTTTGGCGGCTTTTAAAAGAAAACAAGAAATGAATCAACGCATCAAAGAACTTGCACTCACATGCGGCGGCTGGAATCAAGTGTACGGCGATCAAAAATTTATGACCAAAGAAACATTTAATGTTGAAAAGTTCGCAGAGTTGATTGTCAAGGACTGTGCTCACATGGCAGAATCTTTCCATCATCATCAATACGATTTTACAGGTAATTTAGAATTACACGAATGTATAAAAGAACATTTCGGAGTTGAACCATGAACAACGCATTGAAAGCAATAGCAGTAGAGGCCGGCGCACCAGAGGAAGTATTGAATACCCTTTGGTTTAGCATCTTTTGTCAGAAGTTTGCACACCTGATTGTTGAAGAACTTGAGAAGGATGTAGTTGAACAATGATCGAACTTGAAACTGCGCTGAAAAATCACAACTGGAGTTTAGACGGGTACACGACTCGACCCGGTATAGACCAACTGATCAAAGAAACTCCCGATACAGGCAAAACACTATGGGAACAATATTGTCCGTGGAGTGAGACCAATGGTGGATATATCAAATGGAGTCAACATGAATGACTTTTTGCAAGCACTAGCGCCTTTTGTCTGGGGTTTTGTACTGGGATACTTTTGGCATCCTGTATGGATCTTGTGCAAGAGGATTTATCAAGAGGCCCGACTGGCCAAACAACAATGGAGAAACCCCAATGGAAGTTGAAATGATTGAGAAAACAAAAGATCGATTTGATCTAGAGCAAGAGATCTTGGAGTGCTGGAAAGTCACCAATGACATTCAGATGTACGTTGATCAAGGTGCCGCAACAGAAGATTTCAAGGTACTGGCCGAATATTACGAGCGCAAGTTCAATCTCTTGTGGAATACATTTGAATCAATGGTTCACACAAGAAAGATGTGAGTGAGATTCAACGACGCATGACTGAACTCATGCGTCCGATAGAGCAACAGATCCTCATGTGCGATAGCCGTGAAGATCAATTGATGATGGCTTGTGCTATGTTGCAACGCACAAGAGAATTGTTCGACCTTCACATTGGTGAAGACGGACGCAAAACAATGTTTAAGGATTTGATATAATGTACGCATGGATAATAAAACATCAAGATGTTATTTCTGGCTTTGTGTCAGGTATTGCATTGATGACTGCCGCAGATTACTTTGCTCGAGGCGATATGGCATATGGCAGTTTGAGCCTGTTTGTTTCAGTGGCAAACTTATTGCTTTCGGGCAAAAAAATTGGCGACAATGGGCAATCAAACTGATTACTTTAACCGTATAGGCTACCAAGCCGTATGGGACATAGGTGATCGAGTGATCGGCAAATGGAACAAGATCCCGTTTGTGGGCACAGTTGGCAACGATCGCTTGCTCAACCACCGCGATGGTCCTGAGATCACCATACACCTAGATTTACCTATCAGGTTTGACAATCGCATATATAACTTTATCATTGTCAAGCACAAGGATATTAAGGAGTATAAATGAACTCAGTCGACATGGCCACTAACTTGATCTTTAGGGCAAAAAACTTACAGGAATTCGTAGTGACTACAGAACTTCCAGATGATTTTGCTTTCCGTGGTGTCATACCATTCGATATGCAAATTACGGGTAGTATACTAGAAGCACGGGTTTGGGCAGTGGACTTCAACGAAGCAGTTGATCGCCTAAACGAATTTCTCCAAAATGACGATTAAAATAATTTATATAGGCATTTAGACATTAAATATCTATATGGAAAACGCACAACTTACCATTGCCGATTTGGCAAGTCTCAAACAAATCATTGATGCCGCATGTACTCGCGGCGCATTCCGAGCCGCAGAGATGAAATCTGTTGGTGATGTTTATGATAAACTTTCTGCCTTTCTGGACACTGTTGTAGCCCAACAGCATGCCCAAGAAGCAGAACAAGCACAACCTCAAGGAGATCAAAATGCTTAAACATATAGGACGACACGGTGACCGCAAGGTTGCTATTCTCTACAGAGAAGTACCTGGCGAGGAGCATATGTGCCTTGTGGTATATCCAGAAACCATGCCCACACACATTCATAATAGTATCATGGCCACATTGGAAAGTGCTCCAGGACAAGCCGCAACGAACTTGTCAGAAGTGTTGCACCGCAATTTGTTGCCTGATGGTCGTGCTCAATTAGAAGCCCTGCACCGTGAAGGCATGATTAAGAAGATTTCTACCAATCAAGTGATTGTAACTCCCAGTGCTCAAAGCAGTGTAAAATTGGATGAGATGAACAAAATCATCCGCGAAATGGAACAAGGCGGAGAAGCACTCAAACGTCTACAAGAACTTGATGCCAGCGCCGGCATGGTTGACCCTGCACAAAAGCGCAAGGCCGAAGCAGAATACAAACGCAGAGAAGAACGCAAAGCACAAGATACAGCCACACCGTATGTGCCACCATTGACCAGCACCGACGGTGCTCTAGATGACAAAACTCTTGCAGCCAACATGTTGGCACAGGCCAAACGTATGGAAATAGAAGCCAAAGGCATGATTGCCGAAGCCGCTCGCATGAAGAAACAAGCACAAGGGTTGAATCCCAGTGTCAATGCAAAAGAATATATTACACCTGTTGCAGAATCAGTCGCCCCTACGGCACCAAAAAAAGGTCGTCCTCCTAAAGCCAAGGTAGTGACAGCCGATGCCGTTCAGTGATGAATTCATTCAACAGTGGGAACACATTATTGAACAAGTCAATAAAACAGAAGTCCCACTTGAGTGCATTAAAAAAGTTGTGATTAGATTAGGTGATCGTCGTCAAAAAACGATTAATCTGGCCGCACTAAGACGACAGGGTCTTGACCTAGAAGAAGTTGAAACTATCTTGACCCGCACACTAACTGAACTTGGTGACACAGTTCGGGACATTGACTTTGTGGTCGATGTTACCGAAGTTGCCAAACTTGTTCAGCCCGAAACCGATAAACTTTTAAAAGATCTATGAATGTCCGACTTGTCTCCTATTCGCAACCAACAGAAGACTTTAGAGCCCAGGGCATTGACGATGCTCAAGAACTTATCGCTTTCTGCGCACGAGTATCCAATCCCTCCAACCAGTTCAACAATGAAACCAGTGAAAAACTCATCCGATACCTTGTGCGACACCAGCACTGGAGTCCACTCGAAATGGTCAGTGCTTGCATGGAAATTACGACAACACGAGATATTGCACGGCAAATCCTCAGACACCGAAGTTTCAGTTTCCAAGAATTCAGTCAACGATATGCTGACCCGACAACGGATCTTGAATTCGTTACCCGCAGTGGAAGACTTCAAGACCCAAAGAATCGACAAAACAGCATAGAGCACGACGATAACTTGTTGGAGAACGAATGGTATCGTGCTCAACAGCGAGTTATCTATGCGGCAAAACGTGAGTACGAATGGGCTATCAAGAACGGTATTGCCAAGGAACAGGCTCGTGCTGTGCTACCCGAAGGACTAATTCAAAGTCGCTTATACATGAACGGTACATTGCGATCATGGATTCACTTTATCGAACTACGTTCAGGTAATGGCACACAACTAGAACATCAAGCAGTGGCAGTTGAGTGTGCCCGGGCCATTGCCGCAATCTTCCCAATGGCCTCAGACTTGGTTGCAAAAAACTAATTGCTGTGCTATACTTGTGTATGGCAATAACACACAATGAGCAAGTTGAGCATTGGCAACCTGAACAAGTCAAAATCATCGGCGATCGAGCCATACGTTTTCGTGACGTGTGTGTACACGAAATACGCATGGGTGATGTAGAAGATCCGGATTTAATGGTTGCTGAACCCATATGGAAATGGCAACAATCAGATGCTGGACAATTCATAATGGAACATGCCGAAGACAAACCTTACTGGACTCGTAGTATAGACCCACACACGTATGGGCACTTATATCGTATCGTGGCCCGACTCAGCGAACAAAACGAAACTTTTTGGAAACTTAAATGGGGAAATAAATGAAATTTTTAGTAACTGGAGGCATGGGCCTCATTGGACACAATGTAGTCGAACGACTAGAAGCCAAGGATCACGAAGTTGTGATTGTGGACATCATGACCAACTACGGCATCATTCCACAAGACGAACTAGAGTACTTGTTGGATGAGCGTAGTAAAAAGATCCGGACACAGCACATATATCGTACTGATATCTCCAATGCCGAAGCATTTGATCGCGTGGTAGAGAACCACAAGCCTGAAGTAATCATACACATGGCAAGTTTTCCCCGACAGAAAGTTGTCAACGCCAACCCTGCCTGGGGTGCTAGAGTCATGATGGAAGGACTGATCAACATTTGCGAGAGTGCCAAAAAACATCAAGTTGAACGTGTGGTGTACATATCTAGTAGCATGGTGTACGGAGACTTCGAAGATCAAGTACTAGAAGATGACCCATGCAACCCTATTGGTCAGTATGGAATTATGAAATTATGTGGAGAAGATCTTGTTAAAGACTATCAGCGTCGCGGCGCTTTCGATTACGCTATTATTAGGCCTAGTGCTGTATACGGCCCCTTGGACGTGGAAGACCGAGTTGTGGCCAAATTTATGCTCACAGCCATGCGAGGAGGCACTCTCCGCGTTAATGGGGTATCCGAGACACTAGACTTTACCTATGTGGATGATGCCGCTGATGGTATTGTTGCGGCTGCCACCCGTATTATGAGTGCCAATAAAACATTCAACATTACCAAATCACACTCTGTTAGTTTGCTAGAAGCCGCTGAAATGATTGTGAAGATTGTGGGAAAAGGCACAATTGAAACACGTGACAAAGACGCAGACTTTCCGTCACGTGGTGCGTTAAATATTGATCGTGCAAAGACCATACTAGGGTATGATCCCCGAGTAGACGTTGAACAAGGATTCCAAAATTATTACAAGTGGTTAAGTGAATCTTCATACTGGAATTAATGACAACCACCGGCCTTACTATCCCCTTTACTGGTCTCCGAAAACAGTATAATAATCTCCGCAAAGAAATCCTGGACACAACAGATGAAGTGTTGCGTTCAGGTGTTCTCATGAACGGTAACAATACTGCTGAGTTTGAGAATTGGTTGGCTCGCAAGAACAATGTGGGATATGCTGTTACTTGCCACTCAGGTACACAAGCCTTGGAAATCATTGCTGGCTTCTATGCTGGTGATATCAACATACGCCCGCCGCGAGTGCTGGTACCTGCCATGACCTTTCCAGCCACTGCCAATGCTTTTTTGCGCACAGGTTGGACAGTGGAATTAGTAGATACGGATGCATATGGACAAATGGATCTGCGCAAAATTGACAAGAAGAACACGAGTATACAGGCCATCTGTGCCGTGGGCTTGTATGGACAGTCAGTCAAGGATCAATACTTCTACTACACAGATACCATAATAGAAGATGGTGCTCAGCACTGGTTGGCCAGCAACTGCCACAGACTCAGTAATAGTTGTGCTATCAGTTTTGATCCCACAAAGAACCTTGCCAACTATGGCAATGGCGGTGCTGTGGTCACACGTGATGCACAACTTGCGACCTACGCTAGAGACTGGGTCAACAACGGAAAACATCTTGGCCATCGGGATCCTGGAACCAACAGTCGCATGAGTGAAGTTGACTGTGCGCAGATGATGGTCAAGACTCATTATATAGATGCATGGCAGAAACGACGTGGAGAGATTGCGGCACACTGGATTGAACGATTGAAACAGCGTAATGTACGTTCGTTAATCGACGACAGCAATTTTAAAGATCATTCTTATCACAAGTTTGTGATTGAAGTAGATGCACGAGACGAAGTGCAAAAGCAAATGAGTTTGCGCAAGATTGAAACCCGAGTACACTATTCCGATCCCTTGTGGGATTTGCCAGCCTACGAAGGCATGGGCGAGTACAATATGTTGAGTGCGGCTTATGCGTTGACTAGGCGTTGCTTGAGTTTGCCTATCTATCCTGAACTTAGTGATTTAGAAGTAGAATACATTATCGATCAGTTGTTAGAGATAGTATGATCAAAATAGATTTCCACGGCAGCACACACGGACATTTTTTAGAATATGTTAGCAATGTGTATATCATGCAGACACCCCCAAGTCAACAGAGCATATTTGAACCGCCAACTTATTCAGCACATGCGCCTGATGAAGATTATCGCACACATCGATTAATCACATGTGGTCATTATTTTGATCCAAGATATAATTTTACAATTGACCGTGAAGACACTGTGATTAGAATTGTACTAAACACCCAAGATGATAATTTATTTTTTATTGCCCTAACAAATCTCATGTACAAAGCCGGCGATGTAGGCTTTGAAAAACAGATGCTTTCCATTCCCGAATCTATTAAAAATAATCCTGTTCTTGTTAGAAACAATTGGTATAGTAAATTTAATGAAAGAGAGATGTATGCAAACTTCTATGCCGATTTTGTTCCAATAGATCAACCAGTGTTCAAATTTAATTTTGATTCATTTTTTTCTTTTGAAAAATTTTGTATCGAACTAAATCATTTGGCAATTTTTCTTGACCAAACTTTTTTCCCCGACGAATCTTTATATAAACTCTGGGTAGAATTTATTGCTTATAACCAAGGATGGCAATCATACGTTAAATGTAATCGTATACTAGAAGATGTATTTGCCAACGAATCTACCAGCATAGACTGTACCATAATAGAACAAGGGTGGTTGAACTACAAATTGTCTATGATCTGTAGAATTTACGACGGGTTATTATTTGAAGATGTTGTTTATCCAACCAATACACAAACTGTATATAACGCAATTAGTGGTCATCTCAGTAGTCTAAGATAACGCTATTGATCAGTTGTTAAAGATCGTTTGACCAAGGCATAGGTGGCCAACCAGGCCCATTCATAACTCTTGTGGAGTGCCGCAAAATCCCCGCCAACTTCTTCATAGTAGTCCACAGCATCTTGAGCGCCTTTTTGGCTCCATTTGCCTTTGCTATGATCTACGGTGAGCCACTGCTTTAATCTGTATTCATTCTCTACATCGGGCAAACTGGCCCGTAACTTCAAACATTCTCTAAATGCAGTACGCCAAGCAATCCAGGCTGAATCATAATACATGGTCTCTCCCGATAGTATAGGCACTACTTCGTGTAGTTGATCCAAAGTAAAATCCAGCCCACGGCCTTTATTTTCCAATGCAAGTTGCTTGTTGTAAGCAATCATGCCTTGATGTCCATATTGCAGGTCGTTAATTGTGTTTTGTGCATGAAAGATATAGTGTTTGGCCGCTTGCATACGATCAGGTTGCCAAGTCCAATCAAAATGCAGATTCACTCGCAGTTTAGCAAACACAGCAAAGAACCAAGGTGTAGTACTTGCTTGGGCAGCCGCATGATAGGCAGCCACACGGCCATTGATTCCGTCCACATGATGTATGCGATTGAGATTAGAGTTCATATTAGCCATAGTTGCTGTTTCCAACCAACGCAAGTTTGCATTTGCATCTTTTTCTCCGTTTGAAATAAACACAATGTCCAAAGGTTTATCTTTTAATCCCGAACCACGATGTGTTCGATCTATGTAAGGATAATCATACAACTGTGTCTTGATATAGGCAACTGCTGTTCGAGGAACAATTACACTGGTAGCACCTTTACTCATTGGTACAATAGTTTTAGTTTGTTCCCTCCACAATGGCACTGTGGCCTGGTTGTTAGGGATATAATCTTTTGTGACAAACAATGCCAGGGGCCCTGCCCAGTCTAGTGTGCGAACAGCATCTGCTTGACTGTCAAAGTCATGTGCAATAACAGGCATGAGTCTACGTGGCACACTAGCGTCAACAAAGTTGCAGTCATAACATTCCAGCAGTTCTACACGCTCAGCACGATGAGCAAATGTAGGCACATGCATGAAGAACGTGTCTCCAAACTTTTCGTCATCACTGGCAAATACATGTAACATACCTGCTTGCCATTGTTCAGGGTGCCACGAAAAGTCAAAGTCAGTGTAATCACAAATGCTACTACATACCCACACAAACTCATGTTCAGAGCCCACGCTCTTGGCTATACGTATGAGTGTGTCCCGGTAGTTGTCAAAGTAACGCACACGTCGAGTGGTATTGGCAATTTCACCCGCGGCACCATCCATGTGATCTATTTCATATATGGCTGTGGCCACCCGACTGGTTGTCACACGCATTTGGTCCACAAACTTTATGTCTGTTGCGCCGGGCACATGATACTGTGGACCACCTGTGCGTTGATGCTGTGTGCCAAATTGATATATGTAAGGAGGATCTGTTGGGTCTGGGTGCCATGTGGTATCAAATGATTCAATAGTATCAGGAATCGACCAGTTGGCAATGTCACTACAAACACGTACAATACCGAGTGTGGCATGATAGTTTGTGTCTGTGTATCCAGACTTTGGAACTAGATATGTTCCTGAATCTTTTTGCCACTGGCTGGGCCACGCATGGCGTTGCGTGGCTTGCCAAGGTACTGGCTCCCAAAGCCAATCCCACTCAGAGTAGTCACATAAGTATGTGATCCACCAAAAATATCTTGTGCGGCTCATGGTCTGCGCATGCTCAATTGATTCAGCCTCACGCTCGTGTGCAAATTGATTGGGTTTAGTCCCCGAATAGAATACGTCAAACATGATTAGAATAGATGAAATTTACAACAATACATTCTGGCCTTGGTTGCGCCAAAATTGTCCTGGTGTACGTGCGTTGATGTGCGATCCTTTTGGGCGCAGTGATCCTGACAGTGTTATTGGGTATGGTAGAGAAGATGTACACGAACACAATTATATATTCTTTTTTGACCAAGAGCCTATACATTTGAACATACACACGGCAACATTTGACCGTGTTAGAGCAAACAATGCAGATTTACAAAACAAACGTGCTCCAATTGGTGCTATATGTACTAGTGAACGTGATAGTGACAATGTGGATACTCTATGTGCCAGGTACGGATGGAAAAGATATTATTACTTTTTTCATGGATGGGCCGCACTAGATTGGTATCGCGGCTACAGTAAGACATTCTTGATCAAACCTATAAAAGAACGTACAATAGTCAAAACATTTATTGCCCCCAATCGTATCGTTGCAGGCGAACGCCAACATAGACTAGAAATACTGTATCACATATTCCGGAACAAACTCACTGACAATCACATAAGTTGCCCTGATGTCTGTCCATCTGAACACATTTCAATACACGAAGCCATCAAGCCTTTGGCTCACAAGTATCCAGACATTGAGACTGTGTTTGCCAGTCAATCCCTTCCGATCAACTTTGCCAACGAAACAGACCATCCCATGCACTCATGTTGGTTGAGTTTGTTTGATGAATCAGCAGAAAGTTTACTGTATCTTGTGACTGAAACTGTGTATACTGGACGCAGACATCACTTGACAGAGAAAACCTTTAAACCCATTGCCCTAGGCATGCCATTTGTGATTGTGGGAACTTGTGGCAGTTTAGAATATTTGCGCAGTTACGGTTTCCGTACATTTGAAGGTATATGGGACGAAAGTTATGATCAAGCCAATGATGAAGATCGTATTGCTAGAATTGCAAGTTTGTTACGTAGTCTAGATGAATTGCCGTCAGCAGGTAAACAACACTTGTTTGATCAGGCACAGGAAGTCGTAGAGCACAATTGGAATCATTTTTACAACGGCGGGTTTGAAGCTGTACTGTGGACAGAACTAAAGGAAATGTTAAATGGTATTGAATCTAGTATCGGATCGCATAGTCCAGGGTAAAATATATCCTGCGCTGGCTCGACATCAAGCAGAACCTTACACACAATCATGGCGTGAGTTTGAACAGCATTGGCCCGGTACTGTGCCATTTAGACCTCAAGAGTACTGTGAGAATCATGGCGTTCGATTGAACATGTTCGGACCCAACGAAGTGTGGCCTGCTGATGCATTTTATCCCATTGGACTGGGATTCTTTAACTTTGCTATAGACTACTTTGATCTACTACCCCAGCGTGTGTTTGCCGAACTTTCACATGGTCGCATACGCATATTGTTTTACTATCACGAAGGTGACAATCCTGTAAAGATCAAACAACGACTGGATGCATTGGTAGTTCAACACCAATTGCCCGCTGGTTGTTATAGATTTGTCAGTGGCAACACAGCCGCACGTGACTTAGAAAACTTTGTGTATTTCTGTGATTTTGAACTGTGGTATTGGCATCGCAATCATGCCACTGCTCCATTGGCCATACACAATCAACCACGAGAGCGTGAGTTTACAGCCTTGAACAGATTACACAAAACATGGCGTGCCACAGCAATGGCCGACTTGCTACAACATCATGTGTTGAACAACAGTTACTGGAGTTATTGTGAATCAGGTGAGGTTGTGGATGAAGAAAACCCTATCGAGATTGATCGGTTTGGTAATCTAAGAGCCGCAACAGAGCAATTCTTAAAATCAGCACCGTACTACAGCGATGAGTTAAATCAAACAGAACGTAACAATCATGCCGACCTTGTGAGCAAGTATTTCTCGAACAGTTACTGCCACATTGTGATGGAAACACATTTTGACGCTGATCAATCTGGCGGTGCGTTCTTGACAGAAAAAACATTCAAGCCTATCAAGCACGGGCAAATGTTTTTTGTAGTAGGGCCAGCAGGCAGTCTACAAACCCTACGCAATCTGGGTTATAGAACATTTGATGGCATCCTGGACAACAGTTATGATTACGATCCGAACAATACACATCGTTGGACCAAACTGCGCAATGCAATTGTTCAAGCACAATCTGATTTGCCCAGATTACATGCTCGTGCCAGGGCAGACATAGAACACAACCAACGTTTATTTCTCAAGAGCAAGACGGCCCGCTTAAATATCCTACTCGAGCACATAAATGAATCCTATTAACAGTTATACAAGTTGGCAACCCCTTGAAGAAGTCATAGTCGGCCGTGCGTACAGCCCAGACTATTTTGACTTCATCGAGAACGCACAAGTGCGCGATCAGTTGCAACAAATCCTTTTTGAGACTGAAGAAGACCTTGCCAACTTGCAACGCACAATAGAAAAGTCGGGTGCTCGAGTACGTCGTCCTGACTTGCCCAACCGTGAACACTTTATTCAATCACAGGTTCACGGACAAGGCGCTCCGCTACCTCCATTAACTCCCCGCGACTGGCAAATCACACTAGGCGACAAACTACTGCGTGTGTTGGCTGTTCAGGAACTAAACTCATTATGTACTGAATACACCCAAACAGGCGGAACCATTATCAATCCACACGGACCCACTGGCTGGGATGAGAACTGTATTCTTAATCAAGCAAGTGCAAGTTGTATTGTGCGTGTGGGTCGCGATGTCTTCTTTGATAACTCAGACTTCTTGAAGCCAGAACAAACCCGCTGGATTGTGGACAATGTGTTGGGTTCTGAATATCGCATCCATGAAGCCATTACAGATGGCCATGGAGATGCTGTGTTTGCTATTCTCAAGCCTGGAGTGTTGCTGAGTTCCAAACACGATGTTAACTTGGATCTAGCCCGAGACTTCCCTGGCTGGGACGTATGCAAGATATGGGATTCAAGTATCTGGGCTGCCATGGAAGTGGGCAAGTTCAAGTACGAACAATCACCAGGTGCTTGGTATGTACAAGGACAAACGCCCACTCCAGAGTTCACGCAGTTTGTGGACACCTACCTAAACAAGTGGACTGGCTTTGTGGCCGAAACTGTGTTTGATGTCAACTGCTTGGTTCTAGACGAAAGCCAGGTTATCTTTTCAGCATACAACAAAGAAGTGTTTGACTACTGCCGCAAGCATCGGATTGAACCTATCATCAGCGAACTGCGTCATTCATACTTCTGGGATGGCGGCATCTCATGCTGTACACAAGACATCCGACGTAGGGGCGGGTTAGAAACTTACCTCTGAATATCAACTGACCAGGTGCCTTGATGTGCTAATTCCGTATATGAGAATCTCAGAATTATGAAAATTAGATCAACTCCCAGAGTGTTTGAAATCATCAACCACTTGAAATACAAAAATCTTGTGGTTGGTGGTTGTAGTTTTACCTACAACACCAGCAATACTGACTCGTGTTCGTGGCCGTATTACCTAAGGGACAAGTGCGGATTCGATCAAGTATACGATTGTTCGGTTGAAGGAGCCGGCAATTATCAAATTCTAACCAGCGTAATTCATGCATTAGAAACTCAAGATTTAAATCCCAGGGAAACGCTGGTGGTTATTATGTGGAGTGGGTACGGACGCGATAGTATTATTGTGCCTGCAAAATCTGTTGTTGACACCGGGCCTGTTTACAACTATACTGATCAAGTTGCTGGCATTAATACCACAAGCAAGCACAGCCAAAAAAATAATCTGAGCCGAGCACTTGAAAATTATATACATGTTATTGCTTTATGGAACTATCTAAAAACTCAACAGTACCAATGTGTGTTTTTAGAATTTGTTGATCCAAAAATACCCAACAGAGGAATGACCTTTAATATTGTGGATTTTTTACCCACTAAACTGAAAAGCAAATTCTTGGCAATGTTTACTAATGTTGAAAACTTCTATTCATATTGCCTAAAGAATGCGCAATTGCAAGAAGATGATTTCCACCCTACCATGCAAGGGCACCTAGATTGGACTCATAATGTTCTTGCGCCAGCGTTAACTGCAAACAGTTACGCCGTATAACTTTTTAAAGCGATCTGCGTCTGCTCGATCGTTGACCATGGGCTCCCCACGTATGTTCAAACTGGTATTTAATAGCATAGGGCATCCTGTTAGCACATACCATTTTTCCAGTAATTCTCTTATGCCCGATCCGTCCTGCGCCACAGTTTGTACTCGGCTGGTGCCATCAACATGACAAATAGCAGGAGTAAGGTCAGGCTGGCGACACCTAGCGACTGACTGCATATAAGGACTATGATGCCAACCGGTTGGCATATCAAAATAGTCATCAGCCACCTCAGCCAGTATGACCGGGGCAAACGGCCTAAACTGTTGACGACGTTTGATAGCATTTACTTTCTCCTTGATCTCGCTGCCTCTAGGGTCTGCAAGGAGGCTACGGTTTCCCAGTGCGCGGGGACCGAACTCGGCTCGTCCCGAGGCGACTCCAACAATCTGTTCAGTAAGTAGCCGATCCAAAAGGCCATTAACGGGATAAGGCCCAGAAATATCATGCCCCAAATAAGCACTGCGCCAGTTAATTCTACGCCCAAGAGCCAAAGCGGCAGCACCAAGGCTACTGCCAGCATCACCGGGACAAGGCATAATCCAAATATTTTCAAAGTATTCTCCTAGCATACGGTTGGCGGTGCAATTCAGCGCCACCCCACCCATATATACCAGATTTTGACTAAAACCCATGTTTCTAGCACGAATCATCACTTGACGGATAAGATCCTCTGCTACCATTTGAGCAGCCGCCGCAATGTTTTCGTTACTAGAACCTATCAAGAAATCTTCACTCATTCCTGTGTGAAAGTTGTGTCGTAATTCAATGTCACGTTCGTTGGCAATCACATGCTCGCGCATGTCGTGATACCAGGTGTTTCGACCCCAGGCGGCCATGCCCATGGTGATGTATTCTTCGTCTAATGGGTGTAGGCCAATGCGTTCAGTTACCGCACTATAGAACAGGCCAATTGAGTGCGGGTAAACCTGACGCCATAATCTCGTATACTTTGCCACGCCTTTTTTATCATATTCTGCACCCCATATTGATATTGTATCCCATTCACCTATTGCATCTATCACTACTACTGTGGCATGTTCAAATGGTGACGTTTGAAATCCCCCTGCCGCATGCGATAAATGATGATTGAAACTATGCACACGATCAGCTTCAATTTGTCCGCCTAACTGTTTATTTAATATTTGTTTTACTGTTAACTTGTCCCATTCAACACCTTGCCCTGCGTACCATTGTCGTGCTTGTTTTGCCCAAGGGCGTTCATAATATGCAACTACTTCAGGCCCATATTCTAGCACTTCGTCTAACAAGCCTTGACAAAAGTCTGCGTCATTTTTCTTTTTGCTGTAACGCTCTGAATGACCAGCAAACAGGATCTCCCCATCAGGTGAGATAACTGTGGCCGCCGCATCGTGAAAGCCTGCTGAAATACCTAGGATATTCATTTGTAGATAAAAGGGTCTCGTTTGCGTAGTTCTTTTAGTTTTTTACGATAACGTATTTCTAATGTAATTCTATCCCAAAGTCTTCGTATCCAGTTCATTTTAAACTCCTAATTTGTTGCTCTATGTAGTCCGGATCACTCCAGTGGTAGTTGTAAGTAGCCGACGCACTGTCAGTACGTATGCTGTACACATCTAAATGGTTGGCTAGTTGTGCCCAGATCTTTTCATAGTATTGGCTGCCAAATGACCTTTCAAGATCAACTTGCCCGATGCCGGGGTGGCCGATTGTAAGACCGGGGTCATCTGGGTCAAATCCATTCCTGGCAAGCCATTCGCGAAATTCTGCCAACTGTGCAATTTGCCAAGGGTATGCGCCGGGATCACGTGCCCATTCAATGTCAAAGTCGCCAGCGGCTTGAGTTTGTGTGCGTAACCCTGTAGTAACAAGCTCATCAATCCTTGAATCCCTGCCCTCATCACAAAATACCTCCCAGTGATGCTTGCCCACTGCTTTATTTACGCCCACATACACACCACCTAGTTTTCTATTGATTGTTTCTATACCAAACAACTCTAAGTCTTCTTCGCCTAATTCAAATCTTGGAGCACGTAACCAACACATGAGTTGGCTGGGTCTACGCCATTCAGGCGATTGTATAGCCTTGCGCATACTTAACACAAGACTTTCTAGTTCGTGGCATAATAGATTTAATTGACGTATGTGCCAGCGTGTGACATCATCTGCTGAATCGTAATGGCGACTCATTGCGCCTGCTGTGCCCTGCAAGTCTTCAAAGTATCTGTGCAATTGATTCATTCGCGCATGATTGATGTCTAGATCTGCTTGTATTACATTGGCAGGCGAAAAGAAGTCTTGAATACGATAATCTAAACTGCTAGAATTAATAGCATTAATTGATCTATTAATTTGTGTGCAAAGGAATTCTGCTGTTCTGGCACCTTCGGTCCAGCCCAGCCAGCAATAGTTCTTTTCTAAATGCAGATCACGTTGAATGATATCATTCAGTGCGGCCAACCATTTACGGCTGAGGCTGTTGTCCACAACATCTATATGCACAGTCAAGATATTGTCGTCCGCACCGCGTAGGTCTATTTCTATATGATCAAGCAATTTTCATCCACCATTCTAGTACGTCTGGACGCGGACCCAGGATATCTGTCATTGTCACACTGTGAGTTCTTATTTGTTCTAGTTGTAACACACGGGCTTTGCCCTTACGCAAGCCCTCTTGATACTGGTCCGGCCATTGTTCCGCAAACGTGGGCCGGTTCTTTAATTGTAGCAGTACATCACGCATGGCACCTGCGGAGCGGCCTGCTAGTTCGTCAACCCAAGGATCTAGTATGTGTCTGGGTAATGCTAAAGGACTCATAACAATATCTGGTGAGAAACTGAAGATCACCTTGGCCAACATTTCCACACCTAATTCTTGTGCTAGACTATTCATGGCATCAACTTCAGTCATGCCCGGTAGTGTGAGTGTAAAGTCCAGACGCATTTGCCTAGTATTGGTGGCTATGTTCAAACCCTGTTTAAAATTGTTCAAAAACTGGTCATAGCGTAGACCAGTGCGTATGTATTCGCCGGTGACTCCTGTTCCGTCCAAACTGGCGCAGATTTGCCAGTCACGTATGTTCGTAAGTATATCGCGGTAAAGGTCAACCCCACTGTAAGCAATCCTGCTGAGATTAGTGTTATATCTAGCATATAGTTTCTCTCCGTCTCCTAGTTCTATTATTCGTTGCATGTAACGCCAGTGCTGTTCGTACATTAAAGGCTCGCCGCCCACCCAGTATATTTCTTCTACTCGGTGTTGCTCAACAGCCTCACTGAATTCGGCTTCAATTTGACTATCTTGAAAGTGTGAGATTTCGGCACGTATATCGTTTCGCATCCAAGCATTTTTAGGATTTGTCCAGTCAACCATGTTGTTCTGTTTTTGCTCACTTTCCCAGGACGAGGATAGCATGTCGCCACAGGTTCTACACTTGAAATTACACAAGTTTGAAAACCTATAATCCCATGAAACAGGGCGCATATGAGTCGATCCATCTGGGTCAGTGCTATCCCATATTTGATCAAGTCTTCCTCCGAACAATTGTGAAAAATAATCGCGGTATACGGATACATTGAGTAACCGGTCATTACAAACCTCACATTCTGGTAGTGTTTCTCCGGCCATCATACGTCTGCGTACAGAGCGCATGTGATCGCTATTCCAATGCTGTTCAAGTGTGACAGGAATATACTTTCCTGTTCCTGCACTAGTATCTATATACTGTTCAAAGTTCTGTGCGGGCTCGCGTGAAGCACAGCACATACGTCGTTCTGTTTGAGGGCTTAGATATGTATGCACCCAGGGTGCCATGCACATGTTATCGGGTTTCTGCATAATTCAACAACGGGTAAATTATTTCGTCCACAATTTGTTTGCTTACCAATTGTGTATCAAAAAATCGTGCGTGATTGTGATTGATTTTTTGTTGTGTCACAGCATCATAAGGCTGTTTGGAGAACTGTTTTACATTGTCTACTAGACTGTCTAATCGTCTGACCCAGACTGGGTCAGAGTCATAATCTTCGTTGAATATGTTTTCAAATGTTTCAAATCCTTGATTCCGCAAAGACTTCAAAATACCTGGCGGACCCAGTGTCAAAAACGGCTGATAAAATGCAATGGGCTTGTAGGTTTTTTCTGTTATAAATATTATGTTATCTTTTAAAGAAATCATAGATTCACACACAAAACTAAAACAAGTATCATCATACCATTCTGGGGTAAAATTTTGTTGTGTGCTCCAGTCAGACATGTCACCGTCATTGGGCAATTGGCGACCATTGGCTACATAACTCCAGACAAAATCACCCAACCAGGGCTGTAATTTTTGCACTGCACGATCCCTTTCGGCCCTCTGCAGCCGCAACGGCATGAGTGCTAGATGTTTATAATTTTTATTGGGTTGATATGTGTTGAATTTGTGGTAGATATATTTCAAACTGTCATTGAGTCTATACCAATTTGGGTTTTGTATAAGGTACTTGGTCTGGTCTGTGGTCACAATCTCTAATAGATTATCATAGGCAATTTTATATCCCATGTCAACAAAATTTTGTTGTACCACTGTGGGATCAGTATAATAATTTGCATAAAACACAGTTGATTGCTTGTTGTAAGACCGGGTTGGATTGTACAATTCCAGGTTCAAATGCGGTGTCACAATGTCCTGAAACCAGTTACTGGTCAAGGTCAAGCGTTGTTCAAATACCAATGTTATTTTATTGGTCATAACTCATGTTTTTCGTACTGCAACAAGTCTGCCAGTTCAGGCGCTACTGCACTCAGGTCTTGGTCTCGCTTGCGATCCAGGTCTGCAATCTTCATTCGTGTCATAAATCCATCAGTCGACGCACCAGAATTCATAAAGTCTCGTATGCGATCAAATTCGTCCCTGTAAATAGTTTCTACTGAATTTAAGTATTCAGAAATGGCCTTTTTAGCCGTGTCGGGCAAACAAGCAATTGAGAAGTACCAGGCATCGTGCATCATGTTCCAGTACACAAAGTCGAAACTGTCTCGATTCTTTTCTAACCAGGCCGCAACGTCACCAAGATAACGCACATTAAACACATTGACTGTGGTGCATACTTGCAGTTGGATATTGGAGTAGATTTCTTTTAAGTCACGGAAACGGTCTAGATTCGCACATACATCTGCCCATACAGCATTCGAGCGTTGATATTCAAAGCGTTCACCTGTATCGTCTATTGAAAAGGCTATTTCTACTGTTTTGAAATGCTGCCAGATTGACTCTGCTGCCTCTGGATACTGTGTGCCATTTGTGTTGTAATGGATTTCCACCTGCCCAGCAATGCCGCGATCCACAATGCCCTGTAACATCACAAAGTGTTCCGCAATCATAAAGGGCTCACCGCCTGTGAATTCTATATAGCGTATGTCATCGACCACTGAGTCAATTTGATCCCAGAATTGAGGATTGTCCCTGGGCCAAGCGCCAGCACGTAGCATTGTGTAAGCGTGTGACTTTTTCTGTTCGTCCCGGGGCAATTGATTGAGTTCTTCTGTGGCAAATTGACTTGATGACCAGGATCCGCATATACGACATTTTAAGTTGCAGATGTTGCCCAGTTTGAGATCCAGGAACATCAAGGGCTTGGCATCTGCAGTCCAAGTGTCACTTATGCCCATGTGCTTGAGTCTATCTAGAGTGTGCATGCGTTTGCTAGTGCGCCCTGCACGTTCTTCTGACCAGCACTTGCGACATGTTTGCGGTTGTTCGCTGTCCAAGAACTGTTGGCGTAATTGACGCATATGATCGCTGTTTTGTATATCAGCAAAGTTGGCAGTTGATAATTCAAACTTATTGCCTGCATCATCTAAGATTTCGTCATCGGCCAGACAGCACGGACGCACAGTACCTATAGGGCTGGCTTCTAGGCTGATCCAGGGCAATACGCAAAATTTGTCTTGTGGTAATTTCATCTTAAGGCCTTTAATTCAGGCAGTACGTCCAGGATATTTTCATTTCTGATACTATCCAATTCGTGTGTCCGGCGCCAGAATGTGTCTATCAACTGTGTGTTGTCTGTTGCGTTCATAAAGGCAATTGCTGATTGAAAACCCTGCGTGGCTCGCTGTAGCGGATCTCGGTCGCTCATCCAACTCAGGTGTTTCAAATACTTTTCTTCCAGGCGTTGTTTGTATTCTGGGGGAGCAATATCTATACGATAGTGTGCGGGATCTTGCAGTATGTTTACATTTAAATCCTGTGCGCGAATAAGTCCTGCGGCCACCCATTCTCGATGAAAGTCCGGCAGATGCCAAGCATTCATTATGCTTAGTGTAGGGCTAATATAAAAGTCCACGTCAGGACATGTGGCAATCATTCTGTGACGATTTTGAACCACGTCCAACCATCGAGTGCCTTTTCTAATATATTCAGCAGGCAGTCCCATGCCATCTAAACTGGCACCTACGGCTACGCTTTCAAACTGCCGCCAGTATTCAAATACTGACCGGCCTTTTAAGTCTGTACGTGTGAAGTTTGTATTGTATATCAGTCTTACATCAAAACGTTTTCTTTTCACTAATTCTTCTAATATATTATAGTGCTCTTCCATCAATAATGGTTCGCCACCTGCAAAGTAGATTTGTTCTACATAGTCTAAATGAGGCTCTAATTGTGTCCACATGTCTGTTTCTGTGCGTCCTGCATAGTTTAGCACAGTATTGCGATCTTTCCATTCAGGTCCTGCAAGTTTTGCCTGATCTTGATACCACTGGCTTGAAAAGATATGCCCACATGATCTACACTTTAAGTTACACAAGTTACTGAAGCGAATATCCCAGTAAGTCATTTCAAATGGATTAGAATCTAGTTTCTTTACATGATGCCCGTGATGTTTGTTTGCTGATTTGCGTCCCGAAAAGAATCCAGACTCTTCCTGTTCATAACAGCGTGTGCAGGCCGCGTGTGGCGTTTCCGTCAACATGCTATCACGTAGTTGCTTCATTGGCTCACCCCGCCATATTTCTTCAAGAGTGTGGGTTCTACAGTTGCCTACCACACCCGGTTTCATTTCGGCATGACAGCAAGGATATGCTTCACCAGTGGGGTAAGCATGCAAATGAATCCAGGGGTAGATACAGAACGTTTGAGAATCTTCCAACAAGAATCGCTCACGTTCTGTGAGTTCTGTTGGCCGAACCAGGTCTGTTGAATTATACTTGTATTGGGTCATTTTGATTGATTGATATCATTTCTATATTTTTCCTGTAAGCGACGAACTTGTCGAATAGATGTGGAATAAAATTCCTCAGCAGAGGATTCAGGGATTCGCATGCCCGATAGTTTAAAAATTTCGTCAGCGCCTAGACTTTTCTGTGCGTCATTGAGTATGGCAGCAACGGCACGTCTACGAGCAGGATCCATGGATCTATGTGCCACCGTGATGTTAAACACATATGTAGCGTCAATTCCTATCTCGCGTAGAGTTTTCATGTCCGGAGCCTGTGGCAGTCTTGTGGGGCACGACGCGGCAAATGCCTGTAAATTGGCATTGCGAGATTTCATGGCTGTAAACGATTCGTAACGATCAACCACCATGAATATGCCATTGTTTCCAGCCATGTTGATCAAGGCGTCGTTATTGCTTTTAAACACAATGTACTTGGTGGTAAACTTGTATTTTTCCCCCAGTGCAAGTGCTGTTAAATGTGTAGCATTGCCAAATCCTACTCCGCCCACAGTAATCTCTTTGTGATCAGTTATGGCACCATTAATGATCACAGTCCAGCAAGCATCACCCAAGGCATGCAACGGCACGTAGTCTGATTCGGTTATGCGCCCTTCAGACACGTTTTCCACAAATGCCGGGGCAACAATGGCCAGGCTTGTAGAGTCAAGTGCTTGCAATGCAATTGTTTGATTGCCACCGGGACGGAACTCCAACACAAACAAGTATGTGTTTTGAGCCCGATTGGCTTGATCAATGATTCGAAACATGGCCGGTGTGGCCGAATGACTGGGCGAGTAAGGAGAAAAAATGCGCACTGTGTCAGCTGATGCTGTGGCACACAAGATCAATCCAAATAACATGCTCAATAGTTTCATAATGAGTTGTACCATTCTTTTAATTCGGGAAATGTGGACCCAAAGTCTTTGTCACGACGCTGATCGTACTGTGAATAAAACTGCCGGAAATCATTTAATAGTTTGTCACAATCAAATGCTTCTGAGTGCGGAGTTTTTACCACATCCAAATAGTCTATTAGCCGCTGTGTGTGATTTACTTCATGCTCGTGAATGACGTCGCTGTCCACCCAGTGCTCTAGCCATGTGATCAAGCGTTGCTTGTATACTGTACGGATGTTATCGGGCAGGACCAAGGGTGATTGAAAACTAGGAAAGCGTAGGATATTTAATGTGAAACTAATGGCATCCTTTCCATATTCCAATTTCCAATTCATTATGCATTCCAGCAATTGATCCAGTGTACTTAAACATAATGCGTTGATTGTTGCCATGACATGTATGCCTCGGAACTGACCCGAGTCTAATAGTCTTTCAACATTGTTGGCCCAGTCGTCCCACACAAGTCCGTCACGTATATATTCTGCTTGAGTTGAGATTGCCTCGTTGCTTGTGTATAAGTCGATTGCCATTCCCTCTGTGCTGGCAAGCAATCGGTCAATGTCAATGTCGGTTCCCAGGTTACTGTTGATAGCCAAACGTGTGCTACTACGTCCCCGGTTGTCTCGAAACCAGTCAACCAGGCGCCAAGTATGGTGGGACATGAGGGGCTCTCCTCCTGTGATTCTAAGTTCCTGGAGGGTATGATGTAGATCTGATTCCCACCATGCAAAAAATGCATCAATGTAGGGATTAGATTCCGTGATCTTAAACAACTGAGCACTATCATGGGTGTGAGTAAAGTGATTGCGCCCGTCACTAACAAGATCTTGATAGGGTCCGTTACGTTTGATATCATTAGCCCAAGTTGTGCTAAAAGCAGGGTTGCAGTAAGAACAAGCAAATTGACAAGTACGATCAAAAGCAATTTCCAGAGTACGGAGATTGACGTCGACATCGGGTGCAGTATCAAATGCTTCATTCAAGGCCTTTATAGGATATATCTTTGATTTGTACACACGGTCTGATATAGCGTCCGAACCCATGTCTTCGATCTTCCAGCAGTATTCGCAACCTGAGGGACGTTCGCCTGACAGCATTTTGCGTCTGTCATCTTTCTTTTGATCAGTATTGTGCAGGAGCCTAGGGTTGGTTGTGACTCGATCACGGTCCACCAAATGGGCAGGCGGGTGATGGCAACTGGTGGTCTGCCCACTTCCTAACCAAATGGTAGCGTTGTACCATTTTGCCGCACAAAAACTTGCAGATAGCCGGTCTAATACTGTGTGTTTAAATTCCGAATCGTTCATTGATGTAATTTTGAAATTGACCTGGAAAGTCTCGGGGAATTCGCAGACTTAACTCAGTGAGATGTTGTTGGTTATATTTACATACATTATAACACTCATTGGCAAATTGTGCAAGGTCTTGTGTGCATAAATCTTCAACAACCATTGCAATTCTTTCTAATCTGTCGGCAGAGTTGTCAATTTGATCAAATGTTTCATCTAGCAAATGACCAAATGTTTGGAATCCCAGATTGTGCATGTCTCGATAAAAGCCCCGATTGGCCACTGCTATCCACGGGTGTGCAATGGCAATGGGCTTCCAGATCTTTTCTGTCCTGAAACTATAAGGATAATCAAATACAGTTTCAGTGACCAGGCTAAAATATGTGTCTGAATAGGGACGAGAATTGAGATAAATTTCTCCCCAGTCATTGTTGAACAAGGTGTGCTTGGCAAATCCTGAATGCTCAAGTGCAACATTCTTTTGATAGAAATCAAATTCGTATTCGGGGGCCAGTAGTTTTAATTCATTGCCATGCGTGACATCTAGATTGGACCAGATGCTTTGCTCAAGCAAGTGTTCTAGTCTGCTGATTAATGCTCGTCGATGTGAGCGTGCGCGGCCATTCAAAAACAAAAACTTATAAGGCCTGGTATCTGTCCAGGTATTTTTATACTGTTGAATGGCTGTGACATTTTCTGTGTAGTTTAGGATCTTGGGCAAGAAGTTTTCATAAAACAACACAGGAATGTCTGGTTGCATCTCACCGCCGGCAATTATTGCTATTTTTTCTTGCCGAACCAGATCTAGGATACCCAGTGCTTCTGACTGTTTGAGCATGGTTTCCGATCCTTCGGCTGGATTACCCAGCATGGGAAAAATGTCACCTGCTTGCGCAAGTTCTTTGATTTTCTCAGCGTGTTTGTTGAACTGTTGCCGACTAAACACATACACCGCACCTGGCACAATTTCATGCTGGTCCAGATCCCAAAACCAATCAGTTATCAATCCAGAGCCTCGCAAAAGTTCTTTAACTTCACAAAACTCATCCATTACCAATTTATGCGTTTCTGGCATGCGACTCACATTCAGCCCACCAGGCACGCATTTCAGGAAATGTCCGTAAGAAGTCAGTGTCTCTACGCCGGTCGTGTTCTGAAAAGAATCTATAAAAATCAGCGCGAGCAACAGAATGATCTTGAGTCTGGGCACTGCGCATCCAGGCAATGTCTCTGTCTAGTCGTGCCACTTCATAATCTTTGAATCCGTGATAGGGATTGGTATCTGTGGTCAAGTGCTGGCTCATCCAGTCCCGAACGCTTTCTAGTCGTTGAGCATAAGATTCTGGCAGAGTCTGCAGGCTTTGCCATGCGGGCTGTCTCAGAACAGGTGTATCAAACCACACACGTTGATACGTGGTGCTATGCTTGCGGCGTAGTTCTAGTATGCCTTCTAGCAGTTGTTGTAAACTACTAACGCTCAAGTTGTTCATTGTTATAATAAACGTTAGACTGTTGTAGGAGGGAATGTCAGTTAGGTATTGATCCACACGTGACCACACTAGATCAAAGTTCATACCGTGTCGCATGTATTCTGCTTGAGCACCCCAGCCATCTAAACTCACATACTGCATGAAATGTTCTATACGGCCATCACAAATGGTTTGGACCGCAGTCAAGTATCGATCAAAAAGACTCTGCTTTACTGAAAAGTTTGATGTGACGTTTAGATGCAGTTTCTTTGACGGATTCTCAATCACATGATTAAACACACGATATGTGTTCTTGTCCATTAGTGGCTCACCGCCGGTCATTCTGAAGTGTTCTAGTGTGGGATATAGTCGGGGCCACCATGCCCAAAATGCTTCTACATAAGGGTTATGCTCTCGGGCAGGAATAATGCGCCTATTCCCGGCGAAATGATCCAGGCTGTTGTGCGGAGTAATGGTAGCATAAGGCCCCATTCTCTGTGCTTCATCGTGCCAACTGCTACTAAATTGAGGACTACAATAACTACACTTGAGATTGCAAGCGTTATTAAAATTAACTTCAACATAACTAGGGATAATATCATCTTCGGCTCCTGTGCTATTTTTTATTTGTTCAAAGTCCACTGCGGCCCAGGGTTCCCCAGAACGATAGTGCCTGTCGCTGAGTTTGCCCTGATCTTCCATGTTCCAACAGTATGAACATTCTGCAGGACGTTCACCTGTCAACATCAATTGACGTTGTGCTTTTTTATGTGCGGTGTTATGCAATGCACTTGGATCAAACTTGATTTCCACAGGGTTAATTGCATGCAAGGGCGGATGATAGCACGAGTTATTGAGTCCTGTGGGCAAGTGCAGGCTGACCTGTTTCCATTTGGCCAGGCATAATGCAGGACCCAGTTTGTCTTTCATAAACTCTGCATCGCCTAGAAATTTTGATTTAACGTCAGTTGCGACTTCATTGCTTTTGTTCATTTATCCACTTCTCTATTGTTGGTTGAAGATATTCTGCAAATTCTTTGTTGGCACGCGGCGTTGGGTGTTCATGACAAAAATATCCATTTTCCTCCCACCAGCACCACTCTTTGATTTGTTCATCCCAGGCAAACGTTGCGGCTCGACTGGGGGTAATGCCATTGCTGTGCATGCGCCACCCCACGTCACTGGCTCCCCACCCAAACTTAAACCACTGACTATTTAATCTTTCAGCAATCCAGCGTTGCCAACTTTCACACAACACATCAAATCCAAATGCTTGTGCTAGTAATGGATCAACATCGCTGAGCCCGCCAATAAAGGCAATGGGATTATCCACGCGACAATGTATCTCACTCATTATGTCATGATTCAATGCTGTGCGTATATCGAACATATCTTCTTTTTCAATCCATTCATGTGGGGAGGCATTTCTTATTCTACCATAATCACGTCCAGGTTCTGTCCAGACCCATATCACTGGCACTGTGGCGGGCACACGCATGGAAATCAGTCGATCCAAGCAGGCCAAATTGCCTTGTCCCGGTGTCAAGCAGTGCTGATAGAGGCCCGGCCAATGGTCGGCCAGTCTTTCATCACCCGGCAGTGGGTAACGATTACCTTTGTCATAATTGTCATTGGTAAATCCTTTCAGTGCCCAACTGTCTCCAGCAAAGATGTACATTATTTTAAATCCCGTTTTTGCATTGCAAAAATCTGGTCGCCGTGGTACTGCTCAGGACAAAAACGACATTGATCAATAGGCTGATCAAGATTGTGCAGAAACTGCTGTTTGAATGAGTCACTGTCGGTGATTTTCAACGCACGATATCTGTGCATGAGATCGAGGTCTTCCGCACTCAATGCCAGATGGTGTTGTTGGTCAAATTCGGGTAATACTGCCACAACCCCGCACTTGTACAACTCGCCGCGTATGAAATGATGACATGTTTTCATATGACAAATGTCATGTGCTTTAACAACGTCACTTTGATGCAATGTCAGTGCCTCATCCATTTTAACAATAGCGCCTTGGTGAAACCACCAATTGTATTCTATTTTGATGCATACACCATTGGCATCAGTTACTGTCATGTACTGCTGATAAGGATTGTCAGAGTTAAAACTCACAGTGTGCGGGGCCTGAGTAAAGTCCTGCACCCGTTGTACAATTTCCTGCTTGTGTTGTTTGTTGTGTATGCCTACCCAGAGTTCAATGTTGCGATGTTTTTGCAGTATTGAATACAAGTTGTCCTGTCGATCCAGTCTAAAGCCATTGGTGATAATTCTTATTTTTTTATTGGGCCATAACTGATTAACACCCTGCACCCAGTCTATGAACGTGGGGTTGAGCAGTGGCTCGCCACCCAAGATACCAATACTGCCAATATCAACTTGTTCAGCCCATTGTCGATATACATCGGCATAGTCGTTCCAGCGTTGATAACCTGTGAAGTTGTAGTTGTTGAAACGGTTGCAACCTGAGCATGCTAGATTGCAGGTGTTTATTATATAAAACTCTACATAGGGTATTTTTAACTTTGACATACTGCGTACAACTGAGATTTGGTGATGGTTCTAAACAGATTGTAGTTGTGTTCTAGAGAATCTGTCATGCTTGCATACATGTTTTGTAGTTCAACTGTGGTTTTTGACGCCAAGTCTTGTAATATTGTATGTATCGCAGGTGTGTGACATGATGCGGGGTCTTGGGAATATCCTTCGTCCCAGTAGTCGAAAAATGTGCGAAATCCCAACTTCCTCAATCGAGGTATAAAGTGTTGTGGTCCTTGCACAATAAACGGAGTACGCATCAAAATGGGTCGCCATATCTTTTCATCCAGATAAAATGTGTCACCTGACCAATAGGTCAAGTTTACTACTTCCACAAAAAAAGTTGGGTAGAGTTTGGTTATGTTTAGTGTAACAGGATTCAAGATAGGATATTCATTGATGCTGTCTTGAGTTATTGGTGACTGCTTGATTAACTCAATTGCGGCATCTATCTCCTCTGATGTGGTGCCGTTGAACATCATCTCCTCTAATCCTATAAACGATCTGTGGTATGGATCTGTTGGGTTGCAATGATATGTTTGCACAGTTTTATCTGCATGTTTTTTGTGCAAAGTACTTGCCGTGGATAATCTATGTAGGTTTCCGTGCCCGATAAAATGTCCAAAGTGTTTGATTGTGTTCCAATTCTTTTTGGTATCAGGGGTAAGGTATCTACGAGCAGAATTTATATACATTACTTGGGGCACCAATGATACATTGTATTCTGAATGATGTTCTGCTAGGTTACATGTTTGCAAAGTTATGGATTGTTTGTTGTATCCAAATCTCAAACATAAATTGTCCAATAGTGTGTATAGTCCTAGACTGGTGGCACAAGGTCCTTCGCCGTTGGTATCTAGCAAAATTGTTGGAGAACCATTGATCATTTCGGTAACAACATCAATAATAAATTGATCGCGATTCCAAATTGTGCTGTCGCTTGTGGCAAAACTAATCATTTAAATATACAGCAATGGCTTCCAGAGCGTGTTCTCGAGTGATGGTATATTGTTTTTTATTTGTTATGTTATAGTTGGCAGCATTGATATCATCCTGAACTGACAGTTCAGGATAAAATTGTGCCACAATATCTTTGTCTAGTATTGGTTCAGATACAAGATTGATTTCTTGAATATCTTGTGCTATGACATTTTGAATATCGGCACACAAGCGATTCAATGGATAATATTGTCGTTGTGTGTTGCCTTTAATTGTATCCAAGTACAGTCGATTTTTCAGATCCCAAAGAATATTTTTGCTTATGTTATTATCAATCAGTGTACACAAACGTACAATATGTGCCTTGGGAAAAAATTTTACTGCTTGTTCTAATCGCAACCTATTTGCCCCGTACGACGTGTTGTATGCATACTGCGTGTCTACAGTACTGATCAATACCACACGTTGAACTTGAGTTTCTTTAAGGTATTTGATGATGGTGTCAACAGACTTGGCATCATGATCAGGATTTGCGGCAGCTGCCATTCTATTGCCCGACGGTGCCGCAATGTATAGCGTATCAAACTTTGCATCAGGCAAACGATCAATGGTTTTAGATGTATACTTTAACCCAAATTGCAAATGTTTTTTTAGTTCGCCCCCTACTAGACCTGTTGCACCAATTAGTCCAATCATTACCAACCTTCCTGCTGACGTATAACATCTATTTCTCTTGTCATGATGCCACGGTTCACAAAGTTTGATCTGTAGTGATGTTTGAAGAATTCACTTTGTTCTGCTTCCAGCATGGCCAAGGGCAAGTCCAGTGTGGTACCTAGTTCTTCTGCCACTCTATTGGCCAGCAAGCGTGGATCACTATCCTTTACTGTGTCCCATAGTTCACGTAGTCGTTCAAAATCTTGTACCATTATGTAATCCACATTGGTCAGCATGGTCATGTATGTGCCCATTCGGCTTCCTGCAATGCACCACATGCCGTTTTCCGCATCTGCACCCACGTTGTGCCATATGGTCAAGTTGTCCAAGTTGCGTTGATGCACACGTTTTTTGAAGTCTTGTATAGTGGGCTTGGCACCTTGATTCAAGCACATCTTTACACCTTCACGAAAGCCGGCACGCCAGGCATGGAATGGGCTTTGGTTGGGATAAGTTGTGGAGTAACAGTCATGCATGGCCCAGTATAGCGGATCAAAACAAAACTCTACCACAGTTTCGTCTCTGCCATCTGTGTTCTCGTGTGTTTTCATATTCATCACGTACTCGCGTGTCCATGAACTCAGGCCACCATTGCCGTACATGAGTCCGTTGACATGGTTACGTGCTCGCCAGCGGAACACAGCCTTTTCGTATTCAGGTGTAGGAAAATGCAACGTTTGGTTAAAAAATGCTGAGTTGGGGATATTGTCTCCATCCACAAGGATAAATCTTTCGGTGTCAGAAGCCATGGCCGCGGCCTTATGTGCCGCATCGCTTCCACGTATATTGCTGACCCGTCGGGCCCAAGGCACCATGTTCTTAATCTTGATCCAAAATTCTTCTTGTTGTGGTTCATCATATGATAGGTAAATGCAGTCTAGGTCTGCAATGTCAATAGGATTCATATGTTCTCATACTCCAGTGTTGGTGTGGTTCAGTTTTGTCAACTACTATGGCCACGTTGTCAGGGTGACAAGGTGTTCCTGTATCTGTAGGTGTGAGTCTGCGCACAGCAGATTTTAATTCAATCACATGACCTGCTTGCACTCGAACATTCATGGGTGCTCGAGCATAAGTTTCAGCATCAACGTCAATGTATGTACCAGGCAAATCTTCCATGCTGTAGTTTATTGGTTCGCCTGCCTCATTATAGTACAAGCGGAAAAACACCGCCGGGGGCTCTGGCATGGCATGCAAGATTGCCCAGAATTCTTCAGCGTTCATGATGCCAATTCTTAACGTTGTAATGAAATGCACCACGTTGCACGACGGTGTTTACTCGCAGTTCATAATCGCGATATTCGCAAATTAATTCGTCCACCCAAGGATCTCGCTTGGCTGAAATAATGTGACGCTTCATGTGTATGATAGTGGGATAACTGGCAAAGGGCATGGTGCATGTTTCAGGTCCCATAATAGTGGCCGCAATAGCATACACCACATCCGTTGATGGTTCCGCTTCGGGAAACTTGAGCATGGCACGATACTGCGGCCAGTTTTCAAATATGTTGCGTACTGTCACAAAGAACTCCTTTGCAGTCGCACTCAGTCGCCAGTAAGTTATGGCATTGTACACATCCGGCAAGTTGTTGGCATCAAACACCTGACGATAGTGTCTAGACTTGGCTCGTTGATCTTTCCAATCTCTACAGCCGGTTGATACTACTATGTCGCGATGACGCAAAAGGTTCCACCAATTATCAATCGGGCTGGTGATCAACATGTCTGCTTCTAGTTTGATTGTTTCACGGAATGGTGTAGCGTCGAATACTTGCCAGTCATTGGCATAGGGATTTGCAGTATCAATGGCAAACGGAAACTCACGCACATGATCAAACAGATGGTCCGGCTCACAGGCGTGATTGGTCAGCAGGCAGATTCTGGCATTAGGGTGCCAGTACTTGATGGTCTTGGCCAAGGTTTCACTGCAATTTACATAGTCTGTGTTGGCAGTATTAGTTGCTACTATTAGATAGCCTTGTTCCTCAACAGGTTTCAATTATTTTCTCCAAATGTTGTTTGCCCATGGCATGAAAGTCTTGATTTCTTATTGTGGTCCAGCGAGGTCGTTTGTTTTGATCCTGATAATCTATTCTGTAGCAATCTTTGCTGGTTCTGGTTACGGTGTGTTCCGGAGTCACGCTTGCCAAGTTCCAGGGTATGCTCGGATATTCTAGTGTTTGCCCGTTTACAATATTTAATGCTATGCTCAGTGCATGATCATTGCGATAGGTAGAACTCACAATCTGATACAAATCTTTGTAGTGTCGCCAGTTGGCACGAATCATTTGCATACACTCAAATATCAATCGAGCATGAGTACTCTTCTGAAACATCATCACTGTAGCCCATGACATGGGCATGTTATATTCACCGTAGTGATTTAGGCCTGCGAAATCACCAACCCCAGTAATATCATACGCACCAGCATGTGCCAAAAACTCCTGATTGCTGTCAAGCAGAGTCTTTAATTGATCACTGGCCACCACATAGTCAGCATCCAGTACTAGGGTTTGATCCCAAGGGGAAAGAGTATAGGCGTCAGTTCTACCTGCGTTGTGCCACGTAACAGTCGCTTGATAATCCTCAAACCAACGTATTCCCCCTGCAGATGCAGTTGCCGAAATAACTTGATCAAATCCTCTGAGTCGCTGGTCTCTAGGGTTGACGTCTGTAACAACAGCAGTGGGAATGTTGAGCCACCTACGAATGTTTCTAGCACTCCACTCAGCCATAGCAACGTAGTTGGTTTGTTCATTGTCAAAAGCAAATATCAGTGCGCCTGTGGTCATCGGTTCTTGTTGAGATTTTCTTGTTCTACACGCCAGGCATTCATTTGCTCTTGCCAGCGAGCATGTGATAAAGCAAACAGTTCTGGAACGTTTATTCGTACAGGAGTTTCGTATAGATCCAGCAACACAACGTCCTTGTCTTGGGCACAGGCCAATAACACACATTGTAATTCGGGACCGGCACGCCACATACCTTCAGCATGAGCAAACAATAATTTTGCTTCGTATTTTTCTTTTAGGGTGCGTTTGGCAGCCGCATGATCAAATCTAGCCCGTGCGTGGGCCACAAGTTTTTCAGTTTCCATAGATTTATTATACAAGAAAAAGAGGTAGAAGTCTACCTCTTGTGCGGGGATTTAGCCGATTATGCTACACTGGCTGCAATAGAAGGTGTGCCCCAGGTGTTGGTTAATGATGCTGTACTTGGTGGAATATATGTGACCAATGTAGTTGGTGCTGTGGCTACGCCAATTGCGGTAGCAGGACTGGCCACACCAGTACCCCCGGAAATGTTGGCAGTGGTACCTGCGCCTGATGTGCCGTCATCACTCCAAACAGTGACCAAGGTCAGCACTGTGGAACTTGTGGCTGTGGCTTGAGTGCGGATAAAATTTGTTGAGTAAGGCGAGACTGCGTCATTGAGTTGGAATATGGTTGCAGGTGAAGTAGTAAGATTGTACCAGCCTGTTGTGGTAGCCAGTGTGGTTTGAGTGCCGCCTGTGCCGCTGAGTCGAGTGGTTCCAGTATAGGCCTGCGCCGCAATGGTTTGGGTGGCTCCGTTCACCCGGCCTGTGAGATTTATAGAACCGCACTGTCCGGCCAACTGATTCCAGTCAGGATCAGCGTCAGTACCTGTGCTAGATTTGCCATATTTGATGCGCACGATGCCACCTGCGTTCCAGAAATAACGTGCTTGGTCGGCCGACGGGAATGTAATAGTGTGTGTAAATGTAATGGTCCATGCTGTCTGTCCAGAACCAGTACCAGTTGTCTTTGACGTCGTGCCCGTGAATACGCCGTATTCTGTTCCTGATGCCGCGGCGTTGCCACGGTTGGTAGTGACACTGGTAATATCTGTGGTCACGTTGGCCAAGATACTAATTGTGGTACCTGCTGTGGGTGCTGATCTTGATGTAAGAGTTGTACCAGTTTGGGTGCCAGAAGAACTCAAACTGTTGACCAATGTGGCCCATTGTGTTGCTGTCACAGTTCCACCAGTAGATGCTGTGGCAATGGTGGGCTGTCCCCATCCTGCATCACCTGAGCCTGTGCTCCACACTCGGTTTAGACCTGCTGTGGTATTACCTACAAAGGTATTGTAGTCTGTTGCTTGTATTAATCCGCCGCTTGAATATGTCATATTTTTTCCTAATTAATTTTTTATCGTTACAATTGCTTCAATTGTACCTGATTCTGGGGTGGTCTTGTCAACCAGGCTTCGTCCAATTACATTGAATGAAGTGGCTTCTCCTGGCTGGGCCGCTCTAGCAATACCTGCTCCCGCTGAAACTAATCTGTCACCTTTGCGTACAATGCCAACAACTTTGACCGGGACACGTCCGGTCATTGCAACTGGAGGATGTGTGTCGTCTTCGCCGGCACCACCGTTCATCAAGTATGCCGCTCTAGTACTTATCACGCCAAACACATTTTCGCTTAATTCTGTTCGAGATCTAGTGATCTCTGCCACCCCGCCCAGTTCAACCACTGTGCCTGCTTCTAACACTTCATCTGCGGCAAAACGTTCTGCAACGTCAGCGTAAAGTGCTGTGGTTGCTGTGGCAAATAATCTGTTAAAATATGTAGTTGCACTACCAATATTACCAACTCCATTTGAGTTGTTATTGTTGATGTTGCCACCGCTGATGTTGCCAGTTGACACAGTCAAACTTGAACCGGTAATAGCACCACCTGTGATGGCACCAGCGGCTGATATCAATCCACCTGTAAGCACATTACCGCCAGTGACGTTGCCACTTGCGGAAAGGGTTGTGGCATTGACTCTGTCAGTGAATGTTTGATTAAAATACTGAGCCGTTGATCCAATATTGCCCACAGCATTTGTACCACTGTGTGCAAGACTGACTGCACTGAGACCAGCAGTATATAATGTACCGGAATCAATCACAATCACATTGCCAGTTCCACCAACGCCAATGGTTACGTTGCCATCCAGTGTACCAATTTTTACGTTTGATGTGCCGTTTTGAATTTGTGATACACTGACTGCGGCATTGATACCGGTCATGTAAAATGCGTTGCCCAAAACAAAACTGTTGCTAGTGATGTTACCAGCAGCCGAAATCAATCCGCCAGTTAGTATATTACCACCAGTTACGTTACCGGTTGTGCTGACATTACTACCTGCAGGGCTAATAACATTACCAATAAAGTTTGCACCACTCACGTTGCCAGTTGCTGATACTACACCAGCGGTTAAAATATTACCACCTGTGATGTTGGCTGCTGAAGTGATGGTGGATGTGGCCGAAATCAATCCGCTTGTTAAGATGTTGCCGCCAGTGATATTGCCAGTTGTACTAACTGCGCCGCCTGCTGGTGGAATCACGTTACCAATAAAGTTAGCGCCTGTTACGTTACCAGTTGCTGATACCACGCCAGCGGTCAAAATGTTTCCACCAGTGATATTACCAGTCACGTTACCATATCCGGCAATGTTAGCACCACTTCCAGTGAATGTACCTGTTACTGTGCCGCCGGCACTGATAGTTACATTGCCAGCGCCAATCAAGTTACCACTCATGTTGGTGCCCGACGAGTTGGTCATGGTCACGCCCTTAAACACTGTGGGGAACAAGGTACTCACAGGGGCTGCCGCAGTAAAAGTAGCGCCATCATTATAAATTGCCACTCGCACATTGTTGACATATATCGTGGTCACATAGTGTGGAGTTGCTGTGTTATCATTGATTGTTTCAGGAATAGCACCTGCTGTACCAGCAACGCTTGAATAGGCTGGGCCAACTACTAAAAATGCAGATCCAGTCCAGACTTTGAGTTGTTGGTTGGTAGTATCATACCAAAGATCGCCAGTTACATTTGAGGCCGGCGCTGTGCCGCTGGCAGTAGCGGCTGAAATTGTTTTAAACGTTGTACCGTTGTAAACTTTGAGTAAACTATTGGTTTTATCCCACCAAAGTTGCCCAGTAAGTGGGCTTGTTGGTGCTGTGGGATTTGAAAAGTTTTCCAACATTTGGATAATGTTTTCATCCAAAAATTCACCGTAGCCAGCATAATTTTTACCCACCAAAGTCACACTACTGGAGGTATTGATGGTTCCATCTGCTACAGTAGCAAAAATTGTTCCGTCAGTAAGATTAATTGTATATGCCATTTCGGTTACCTTTTTTATATTTATACAGCGTTGATGTTGCTCAATGTCTGTATTCGAAGCGTGTAATCAATCTGAATTTGTCGATTCAAGCTTTTTTGTACTGGGTGGAAAATCACGTGAGTAATCAGGCGCAGATTGTCAGTAGCGCCGTTCCAAGTTTTAAGCCCTAGTTCATCAAACACATACTCACCATTGTAGTTGGTTGAGTTATCAAATGCTTGCTGTTGCGGGGGCTCACCGTAGTCCAACAAACAGGTCACTAGAATATCAGTGTAAAGATTTCCTACTGTGTGTAGCACGGTCATTTTGTTGTTTTCGGGGTCTGTATCAGCGGCTGAATTATCATCAACCACCTTTTGATATGTTTGGTTATACAAGTCAGCATTCTGTCCTGTGGTATTTGGGGGCAAATATGTAATAACACCTGTGGGGTCTACTGAACTGCCGCCGTTGCCAAAGGCCATTTGATAGATATAGCCCAGGTTGCGATCTGCTAGGCTCTGTGCCATTGCTACTGAAATGTTTTCGTAGTGAATAGCGTTGTGATCATTGTAGAATATTTCGCCGCTTGTGGGGTCATAGATCTTCACATGCCCAGTAATTTTTGCTAGTCCAGGCTCAATCATGCTCGGCCCTCCACATAAGTCTTTTGCGTTGTTGGATCAAACACTCTGAAGTATCCTTGCACGTTGACTGTGCCGGTTTCGTTGGGTTTGCCGGGCTTTTGCTCTTTTATAGACTCAACTTTTTGATTTTGTTGTGTATTTGACATGGTCTTTTATTTATCTTGTTTATAACCCACGCAAGAACCTTGCGGCTTGCGTTTCTGTATCTTGTAGCGCAATTCCATCGCTGGCTGTGCCATCACCTGGTGCATACCAAGTTACGGCTTGGCGCACTAGAATTGTTACTTCTACGCCTGCCGCAGGAGCGGTCAACGGTGGGAATACAGAATCATCCACCCTAAATTCAACAGCCAGTGGATTATAGTCTGTTACAAAATAACGGTATTGACTGGTTGCTGTATTATCGCTGTAAGCGTATTGGCGTTTCCCGCCTACATAGACTTCAACTGCGGCAGTTTCAACTGCAGAATCTTCAAAATTATTAAATTCTATGCTGGGTGCATAGAATATCGTGGTACTGTCATCCCCTGTGCTGGTATCACTCACAATGTAGTCCTGCAACTGTTCAGGCAACAAATTGCCTCGGCCCGTGTCATATACATTGGCTCCGGTGTTGTGATCTGACGCGGCAGTGCCTGCTGTGCCACGCATGAGTCCTGTAATGGCGTTTGCCACAACGTCTCTAGCGCGATACATAATGCGCTCTCCGTCAATTGTGACAACGCCAAAAATTCCCATTTCTAAATCAGGCTCACTCAATTGACCAGCATTTGCAACATAAGCAATGTTGGCAGTGCTTGATAAGTCTTGTGCTAATGTTGTGGTAGTTGCTTCCGTGATTCTATAAGTTGCTTGCACACCGCGCATGTCTTGGAATATACGGAATGCCATGGCATCTGGCACCACACTATTGGTATATGCTTCAATTACTAAAACTTGTGTTGACCCAATCACCCCAGTGGCCAGTATCAAATAATCACCTTCCACAGTATAATTAATACCTTCGAACAGTCTATTACCATCTAGTGTTACCCACAACCTACTGGCATTGTTCAGGTTTCTTTCTAGATAGAAATTGTTTACAGATACGGTGGTTCCTAAAGAAAAATCATATGATCCTGAGGTATTATTAAAAGCATCAGTTGCAGAACTTCTAACAAAGGTAGTTCCAGTGGCAGTTCCTGTGCCAGAACCAATGCCAGTTGTAACAAAAGATACACCCACAGTGCTTGATGCGGCTCCAATTGATACCCAGTTAGTTGTTCCAACAGTTAAAATAGTATAGGTGTTACCTATTATAAATTGCCCAGCGGGGTAAGTTCCTGACCCAGCACCATCAATAAACAATGGATCATAAAGTGTAGTGTCGTAGCCTTCAGTAAGAGTTAGGCCTTCTGACTCAGGGCCCTGGAATACTAGGGTCAACGGCCATTGTTGCGCAGTATCATTCCAGGTGGTCACGGCAAACACATCATTCAAGTTTACTGTGGCACTGATCTGCACCTGATTTCCAACAATCGCATAATCTGCCAGCGTGTCAACTGCAATCAAAATTCTTGCACCACTAGGCGGTGGAGTAAAGAACACAACCTGACGACCCGGTGTGTTACTACCAGTCCAAGCAGTCACAGCGTAGTTGCCCTGAGTGGATCCAACGTTTTGAACTTGTAAAATATTGTCTACCCAAACAGTCACATCACTAATGGCATTGATCGCCGATTGACTATAGTTGCCACGTTGCGGTAACCCAAAACTCACGCTAGAATCATCACCAATCCATTCAATACCTTCTGGTGGTCTCAATCTCAATCCGTTTTTAGTAACCACAGCGTTGGCTGGATTTGAACCTTGCACACTATTGGTCAACACTATAATCTTGTTTGAAACCAAGTTGGCATCGGCCACTTGATATTGCACCTGTGGTGTGCTCCATGAGTATACAGTAGATGCTTGGCCTGTTCCTGATCCCGCACCTGTGGCAACAAAACTCACGCCCAGGGTGTTTGACGCGGCGCCAATAGTAGTCCAGTTGGTTGTTCCAACCGTGGTAATTGTATAGGACTTGCCTATTACAAAATATCCTGCATCCACGGTGTTGGTTCCAAATATCACCATGGCAATGCCATCTGTAGCACCGTAATCTGTACCAAAGTCCACTGTACTTTGTAGGGTAGGAACAAATTCAAACCAATACAGTAGGTTGTCAATACCCACACCCACCGGCACATCTTGCAGTGCGCGATAGTAACTGCCACTGTTATTCACTACGTCAAGTTTGCTATAACTATCTAGTGTATCCCAATCAACACTGTCAACATACGGTTGCCAGGTTACACTGTCAACATTTTCGCCATTTACAAATACCGCAATGCTGACAATTTCTGCTGTGTTAACCGGGACCACCACTGTCTCACCAATGTCGCCGCCGATATAATTGGCACGATATAACTGGCTGCCGCCCCCCAATTCAAACATGTTGATCTGGAACTGATTGCCCACTGACATGGTCAGTAAAGAAACAGTTTGGTCCACGTAGTCAACAGTATAATCAATATCAAGTGAGAGATCTAACCCAGTAGTGAGATTGCTAATCAATACCTGAACTGGATGTTCTACGATTCCAGCCCAACTATATGCAGTTTCAACAGCAGGGTCGTATGTGTAACGAATTGTGCTCCATTGGAATCCGTGGCCATCTCTGTTCCAGTCTGCACCCGGACGAGTGTAAACGCGGAAATCAAGAGTGTCAAATTCTGCACCATTGATTAATTCTTCTGGAGAATGGCCTTCATACAAGCCAATGAATGCTCCACCATCAACGTTAATGTCTGTAGGCAGTTCTCCCAGTGTGGTGTCTGTGAACTCGCTGGTGTATTCAGCATCAATGCTCAATGGATCGCGCAAGAAATAATCGCCGTAGACTTGCACACCTGGGTAATCAACTCCGTCAATCAACAGTGGCAACTCAAGCCCTGGCTGATTAACTCCAGGAACATAGTATCCCATGGTACGATCTACGCCAGTTAGTGTTCTTGCAGGAACCACAGTCCAGTCTTCAAGATTAAAGTCTGGTCCCACCACTGCGGTAGAATCTGCAGGAGTGGCCGACCATACTCGGTCATCGTAACGTACTAGCATGCCTGACAGGTAAGTGCCATTTGGACTCCAGGTCAAAACATCACTAAAATATTGGAAACGATCGTATTTGATCACTGTGCGAAAACTACGTGCTAAACCAGTATATCTTCCGTTTGTAAAGCCTGCTTCTGCTATGCGATTCATCACAGCATACGCACGAGCCGCAACACCATTGCCACCATCAAATGTAATTGTTGGCGTTTGGCTATAGCCCGAGCCTGAATTAGTAACATTTACAGCAACTACTTGTCCCAGGCTGTTGATCACTGCTGTGGCTTCTGCAGGATCAATTGCATCTCCTGTGATAATAACTACCGGTGGTTCAGTATAACTTGATCCTCCATCGATAATTTCTATTCTTACTAGTTTTATCAAATAATTACTGTACCACTGGTTATAAGGCCATGTTGACCATAGCGCACTGGTTGCTGGCAAGTCACTTTGTGTATTGGTTGGCGAATTAAACGCATCGCCATGGTTGTATGGCAACAAAATTGGGCTTGTAAATTTAGGTATTTCTAACGTGGTGTTATAATAGGCCGGCAAATCAAAGTCAGTTAAGTCGCCGAAAAATTCATCTGACCCAGAGTATTTCAAATTGAATTCACGAATGCTAACATGATAGGGCTTGACTTCTTGAATATAGTCACTTACAAATTCTTGATTGTCAATTATGTAGTTTTGGTATGGAATCAACTGACGAATTCTATGGTCCACATCGATCAGACTGGTCTTTACCAACCATTCAGGTGCAGAGAATTCACTCAACACAAAGTTAAACATCAACACCAAGGCCTTGTTGCGTTGTATGGCAAGATCATCAATCAATAATTCTTCGTTGATGGCTTGAATAATTTTTCTTGTTTCAATCACTGGCTCTTGATCAAAGTATTGTGCATCAAATACCTCAACGTCAAATCCAAAGCGGCCTAGTGCATAATCCCAAAGTTCTGCATAAAATTCAATGGTGCCATCTTGCAGTGCAACTCGTTCAAACCCAAGGTCAGTTAGCAAATAAATTTCAAACTTGCCTTGTGCATTGGCAGTGACTTTGACACTACTACCAACCGGCACTGTAAGAGTAGTCAGTGCTGAATATGTAGAAACTTCAGCCACGACCTTGGTGCTGGAATTGTATCCTGGGCGGTACCAGGTGATGTAACTCCAATAGTCAGGTGTATTATATCCTTGGACCTTGGATAATTTTAACACTCTTGTGTTGGCTTGAGTGTCACTTTCCTCAACTGTGTAGATTGTCCACAGTCCACGATTGAGACTGTCAGTGGTCACAAGATATTTGTACCCCAGTGGAATTGATCCACTGGTATTAGACCAAAACGGAGTTTGGAATCCTAGTATTTCTAAATTGGCTACTTGTAAATTCCAGTTGGTTACAGAGACGCTGTCTATGATTTCAGTTTGTGGAGGAATAGGTGCGCTGGTATTGAGTAGCGCAAACGATCTACTTTCACTAATAGGATATTGTGCCAGCACTGTGTTTGCACGTTTTAAATAATTTTTAAGAGCCGCAAAACGATCCACAAACATGGATTGACGTGGACGGAATTGCACCCCATAACGTTCCGCTGGGCTTAGATTAGGATCAGGAACTTTGTTGCCAAATGTGTCCACACCGCAGAAACTGTCTTGAAGTTTGCGGTACAAACTGTCGCTCAAGAATCCATCAGCACGATCTTGTGGGATCAATTCATATTCAACGTGTACATTATCCGTGGTATATTCACGATCATACTCAATGTTAATAATAGTATCGCTGGCTTCAATATAGTCAGCACTGTTGTACAGAGCCACAGTGCTGGCATTGATTGGTGCCAGGTAAGCAATGCCACTGGCCTTGGGATCGGCAATATATGATGCAACTGTGCTGGCTGGTAATGTTTTGCCCAGTTGTGTCGCAGTCACGGTGATACCTCTCACCCAGAAGTAGTAATAGGTGGCAAAGGTTCCGTCTTGTGACAGATTGGTATTCACAGTGTAAGATGCCGTGGTTAACGGAGTTCCTTCACCAGCGTAGGCAGAAGGAGGCGTTGTGCTTTGTATCCACTGATACACATCGACTTCGCTGCCTGGAAACAATTGCGCCCAACGCCGAGAAGCATAAACAACACTGTCTTGATTGGGATCAATAAATCTCACTGTTCCGATGTCCCACCAAATTTCTCCCACATGATCTGCAAACCAGGTGGTGCCTTTGATGTTTGCAGGGCCTGTGTTGTAAGCGGCAGGATCAACTGCACCAATGTAATCGATATTGGCCCGCGCCGCACCCAATATCTTACCTTGCAGTGGGTTAATGAAGTCCAAGAACTGTGTTCTGGCGCTGGTGATTCTATCGTAAAAGAACACACTATTCAACAGTCGAATATCAACTGTGGGCTGTTCAATCTCTGCCACACTCCATGCTGCCGAACCGGTTGGGTTTTCAAACACAAACACCGCACCAAAATTGGCTGTGCTATCTTCACTGTCATTCTTGGGTGCGCCTGCCATGAGCACACCTGACGTGTAATTTACTGCCGTGCCAAATGTGTCATACGATTGTACTTGGCTGTTGTTGATTTGTTGCCCAAATACAAATTTACCTGGGTTGGTAACAGTCAACGAACTGCTTGGCAAATAATCAAAAGTATAGATTGCACCACTTTGTACAATCACAGAGAAGAATATGGTACTGCCAGCATCAAAATAAGTTGTGCCATCATCAAATACAGTTTCGAGATACAGTGTGCCTCGTGGTGCGCCAACAACCAAATTGATAGCATTGTCGTTGACACTGATGGCGCTGCCAAACGCCGCATATTCCACAGGATAAGGACTGGTAATCAACTGTGTCCAAGCAAATGTTGTAAATGCAATAGTATCAAATGCAGTGCCCACGCTACCGGGTGCTATCTGCAATTTGTCATATTCAGGCGCCGCCGCTAGGTTCTTGGTTGATATAGTAAGATGTCCGTCAACATTCACGACTGCTATTACATTAGAAACAGTTGCGTTGATTTGTGCGGCCAAAGTCCGATAACTTACCGATGCTGATACTATGGTTGAATTAACTTGCGACCAATACGTTGTGTTGGTTAATGCTGTAGAAGATGGAGTATACTGCAGAGAAACATAGATGATAGTTGACGTGCCACTGGTGTTATAGACCACTGTGTTTTCATTGTATGATATACCCGCAGACCAAGCGCCAGGCACTATCACGTCTTGATTGTTCACCCTCAGAGTATCACCAGGGGTCAATGTGCCAAATGGGTTGCCGCAGGCCAGGGTGCCATACACACGGCTTTGATTAACAAAACGTTCAACCACACCACCTTTAAAAATTTGTTGGCTGCTTTGTGGTTCTCCCACATATAGACTACAATTGTTGTCGCAGATTTCTACTGCTTGTCCAAAGTTTGAAAAGTCAGCCACGGTGTTTTGCGAAACTGTTTGTAACAAATTGAATTGATTAGTTTCAATTTCAACCACATCGCCTACCTTTAGGTCACCCAAGATTGTAATAGTATTACCGCTTACTGTGAAAGAGTTTAGCGCATCAATCACGCTGTCAGTTTGATTGATATAAAACTCATTGTTCACAATCACACTCACCGGCGCAGTTGGCGCAGATCCTAGCACTGTAAAGTCAGTACTAGACGAATTGCTGTCGCAGATGAATCGTTGCACGTTGCGGTCAAACACGTAAACTTGCCCGGCTTCCACGTCGCCATCAACTGTGATATAAGGAGTTCCCACCAGGACCTGGCGACCATCTGTGGTACATGAAATGCTGTGACCAAAGCGATCAGAAGCACCAAGCCCAGCCACTGTGAGAGTGTTTGCATATTCAAAGTAACCTTCGGCTCTTGCAACTATAATATTACTGCTGATATATGATCCGGTAAATGTTACCGTTGTGCCTGCAAATGTGTAATCGATGTTGGGGCGCAACAACTCATCATCAACTGTGATACTGAATGAGTATATATTTGTGGCAGTAAACAATCCCACATTGCGTCCATCCGCATCGATAGTATTATCAAGATCAACTGTTGACGCAGTATATGGAATTTGGAAACTGTTGTATCGTGCAAATTCAATCAGTACTTCAGCAAGGGCAGTACCTGTACCCGATCCCGCACCAGTGGCAATAAATTCAACTCCCACAGTATTTGAACTTGCGCCAATTGCTGTAAAATTAGTGGTGCCCACAGTTAAAATTGTATATGTTGCGCCCGGAATAAAATTACCTGCTGTGGTATTTCCTGGTGCAGATACAAAAGTGACTGTGCCAAAACTGCCATTGATTGTGTAGTCGGTTCCAACTGTTTGTATTTGTCCATTTAATGTGACTTTGAGTTGGTAGTCGTTGTTGATTTGTATGGTATCATCGATGGTGTATGTTGTGGTCACTCCGTTGGCAATCGTTTTGATAACTTGATTCTGCCAATCAACATACCCATATGCATGAGCACTGTTTAGTCCCGGTGCGCCGATGTACATCCAACGCTCGTCGAGACTCATGGCCACCCTGTAACCAAATTCTCCAGCGCCAGTTAGTAGTGTACCATATCCTGCGGGTTGGGTAAGCAATTGCCATTGTCCAAACGGAATAGATCCTGGTACCCCCAATAATGGATCTCGATAGATCACACAGGCATAACCATTGTTGGGTTGACTGCCTGATCCCAAACTAGCACTGGCACCGGCCACTGCCCAGGTTTGATTGCCAAAGTCTACGGCATTACCGTATCCGCGTACACCTGTTGCATCTAGTGTGAGTATTGCATCGCCGGTGCCTAACGGACTAACAGGTGTATACTGATCGCTGTAACTCTTGACATATACATATATTGCGCCTTTGGCGGTGCCTGTGTAAAATCCATAGTTTGGACTGCCTACAAATGCGGCCAATTTGTTTCTGGCCTGTGCCACGCTGGCACCGTATTGTTCTCCAGCATCTAGCAGTACTGGATTCAATGCAACAATGCTTGAGAACACATCATTTTTTTGCAATACTTCCCAGAGTCCGTCACCGTTGTCGTCGACCCAAACTTTGGCGCCTGGCAAGATATTTAGAGCATAAGGCAAACTATCAACATCACTGGCTTGAGCCACTCGCATGGTCTGTAATGTGAATCCAATTCCTGTGCCATTGGCCACTGCACGGTTGCTGGTAAATGCAAATGCAATGTTTACTGTGTCCAGGTTTGGTACACTGAGTACTTGGTACACTCCATTGATTTCGGTGTCAAAGAATTTGATGATCAGTTTATCACCTGTTGCCAGACCGTGTTGATCATTAAAAATCACACGACTTGTACCGTTCAAATTGTCGCAAACGTGTTGAATTTGTCCAGGTACTGCCTGCGCACGATAAATGTTCCAATCGTAGTCGTTGATCTTGGCCACCCAGATGCTGGTGCCTACCTGGATTGAATCAATATTTGCTGCCATACTCTCTGTGTTTGTGATGTCAAACACTGTGATATCAGTGTCGTCAAGACTCACATAACCTGCCGTGGGTAACCCAATGTCTGTGGGCAATTCAGTAGTGGTGGGAAGAATATCTGTGCTGGTTAGTTTGTAACTACTACGCCACACATCGGTCAAGTATATTTGTTGGTCTGCGGCGCTTGCTTGTTGCGGCACAACAACTTGTACCAGGCTAGGATTTGCACTCAATAACGCACGGTTCAACTGCAATTCAATAAAACTGCGATTGGCATTGGCACCATATGTTGCACGTTGTACTGCCCAGTTTTCATAGATTGTGTAGTCAGCAGATTCTTTACCTAGGTTGGCAGACTTGAACAAGTCTGTGGCTAGTCTAGTACCTTTGGTGCCTAGGAATTGCCGATATACATTGACCTGACTCACATCGTCAAGGTTAAGTGCGGCTAGATACTGACGTGGCTTAAATCCAATCAAGCCATAGGATAATAAATCATTGTCTGTTTCAATATTGGCAGCGTTGATATTGTAACTGTTGGCCAACTGATTGGCCTTGTTGGCCAAGTTAGGCAATAGTCCTAGTTCAATCTGTGAATAGTCACTCTGAGTCCAAACATTAAAGTCAAACTTTGCGCTGGGTTGCACAATTGTCAATGCTGACCAGTATACATTTTTGTACTTGACAATTTCGCCCTTGGGATAGATTTTTAATCCAGTCCACTCTTTGACGTTGTCTTGATTTAAAATAAATCCTGGAGTATCTACGCTGCCGTTCCAGTCACTGGTGGTCACCGCTACTAGATTCAATCTACTCTGTCTTGCACCAGTGACTGGATTATAAATCAAATCTCCAAACACACTTTTATTATCCAACACAATCATGTGTTCGTAATTGGTAAATCTCAAATTGATATAACTTATGCTTTGTGTGGTCAGTGGCTGAATAGTAAATGTATTTCCCAGTCGTACAACATTTAACGAACGTGTGGGTATTTCGTTTGAATTTTGATCCAGTAATAAGTTTTCGCTGGTTTCAGTCACAATGCTGTCGACCACTGCACCTGGTCGGGTAACAGTCAGCCCTCCGGCCAATGGATTCAAATTGATAATGGCATTTGTGCTCCAGCCTTGTTGGCTCCAGTACAAGAATTCCGTGACCATTCTTGACCAGTCCAGTGTGTAACCATTGACTCTGTCGGTAAATGTTAGTCCTTGTTTTTCCAATAATTTACCGTAACTCAGTAAGAAATCACTCACTGCGGTTTCATTCACAAACACAAATCCATACGGAACTTGTGTCACATTGTCTGAATAGAAAGTTGGTACCCGCACCGTGATACCGCCGGCACTGTATTCTTCCAGTTTGCCCACTGCTTGGCTTTGTAATATTTCAAAATACGGTTGAGTTGTGCCATAACCAAATACAGCGTATCCGCCACCATCGACTTTTTGCACAGCCACACTGCTGTATTTTATCTGATCAAACGGCTGATTTTTGTACAACAAGATGTTGTAACTTTCGTCTGGAATCGTCAGCGTTGTGTTGGTACTGTTGGGACTAGACTTCTCAGTAACCAATTTGACATATTGTTTGTCTGAGTAACTGGCCATTCTATAGCACAATCTCACATCTAGTGCCGCAAGATCCGCAGTCAAAAGATCAGTTGAGTTGATACCAGTTTGTCTATTGTAATCTACAATCCAGTTAATGTAACTGGCTTTGCTGACGTCGTTGCCATACACCTCGATACCATTGGCATCCAATCTATAACGTTGATTGTAGAGATATTGATTGTAGTCAGTATCGAACTTATACAAATCACGATCGGCAAACAGCGCAAAGAACTCGGCCGGACGAGTAACTGCCAACACATGCATTACCGAGAAAGGATATGAACTGGAATTCCACCATGACGCTTCAACTGGGCCGCCATCGCCAATGGCCCAACTCTTTTGATATCTGGCGCTGACATTTTGATTCAATGGCACACCGCCCACAACACTGTTTTGTGGACTCAGTAACTCGCCTTCGCCGCCTGTGGGTATGACCGATGTCAACCCTAGTCTTGCGTAGTTGGGCTTGTAGTAAGGCACAACAGGATCTGCCACAAGGCCGGCTTCCAAGTCGTCCCACAACACCAAGTTGTCTGCGGTATATGGGGCAGGACCGTAACGATCTTGCCACCAGGTGGGTTCAATTTCTAAGCCTAACATTTCCCAAGGTGTGTACTCGGGCTGTTGTGTGTCGTAGAAGTAGCGATAGATACCGCGCCAGGCGCCTAGTAAATTTTGGTTGTTGAGGCGGTTGGTAGTGCCACTATAGTTCCAGGTAAACTCATTGGTGGCACTAAATGTTTGTTCTTTGTAATTTAGTTTGTTCCATCCGCAATAACTCAACAAGTCCTCGGCAAAGATATTGTTAATTTCTTCAAAGGTGTATCCTGTGTCACGGAACTGTCCGGGCAACACATTTTCTATTGTGAGAGGTACTGGGTTGCCATCTTGTTTGATATTGTTGTATATTCTTGTTTCAAATTCCAACAATACCTGATCACGAATGTCTCCGAACACTGGCGTCTCACTGCCGTCGTGTCCGAGTATAAATTCGCCTGTGCCATTTGAAGTTACCAGTGTTGTTATCTCTGGTTCATATTTTGGATACAGGCCCATCTTACTAGGAGTGTTGGGTACAAAATTTCCGTAAGTGGCGCTGTATTCATTGATGGTAACAGTATCGCCAACTGCAAGAGTCGCTGATATTGTTAGTCTTGGGCCGTCGGTTGCCACAACATATTCTAGGTCCCTGGTTAATATAATATCATTCAGATATACACATAGTCCAAGATAGTTGGCCGAAGTGTAGTTATACACCTGCACAGTATCAAACGTGGGTCTGGTGGTTAGTCCCACAGTGTAGGTATTGCTGTAACTTGTGACGCCTTGCGGGATCATGTCACTCCAGTAGAAAGGCTGTGTTTCGATCTTTCCCAGAGTGATGTCTTGAATGGCTTGATCAAGAATTGTGGCTGTGGTTTTAAAAGCAATATTGTTTTGGGTCAACACTGCGTCTAGCATTTGCGCTTTGAACTTTGTGTATTCGCGACTGTTGTATTGTAAAGATGCAAATATATTGTAACTGGGACTACGCATGAAGTAGCCGGCCAAGGTCAACGGTGCGCTTTGTTGTAGAATTTCTAGGCCATAAGGAATAATATTGCCAAGGTCTCGACTGTTGTTTGAGCCATTTATTGGTCCAGTTAGATCTAACAAGTTTTCGCAAATGGTTTCGTAGTGAGTACGAATTGTGCCCAGTGTAAATGCAGAACTGTTTGCATTAAGGGGATTACTTTGTAAATTATTAGGGACTTGATAAAAACCTACCGTGCTAGTTTGATCACTCAATGCCAACACTTCAATAATGTCAGTAGGCAAGTAAGTATCAGTCAATGTGATAACAGTACTGTCGGTGCCAACAGTGTAGGTGTACATGCTGGGTTCAATGAATACACTGCCAACGTAAATTTTGATTACAGGAACTGCAATTGCGGTTTGTGATGTCACTGCAATATCAAGTTTAAGACTTTGTCCTGTATAGGTAAATTTAAATTGTTGATAGATTTGTTGTTCAACTGCCGCAGTTTGCCAACCAATCAGTTTGCGATAAGTCACACGATCTTCATACTCTCTTGCGGCGCCTGAACTGATAGGAGTAACTGTGCTGACATTGTCGATGGTATAGGTGAATGTGTCAACGTACAAGTTGTTGTCAAACAAAATATCACCAACGTTGTTGATGTTGAGATATTGCAAAGGAAATTGTAAAACAGGATCAAGTATGGTTGTGTCGCCCACAGCATAACTGAACAACTTTGAGCCTACAAAGTCGCTGGATTGATATTTGACTCGATCGCCAAAACTCACACCATCTATATCGTATACGTTGTACAACGGTGCCTGTTGTACTGAAGTTTTTTGTTGTGCTTCAATCCAGGCTGTGCCATCAAACCAGAATGTTAGTCCAGCAATGGTGTTGCCATCAATGCAAACCGTAGATTCGTCCAATTGAACTGCACCATCTGCGGCTTCGGTCAACACAATAATTGGCTGTGCAATCAGCGGAGGCACAGTATCCGGCGTTGCAAAACTTACCACATAGATTTTGTCACGTACATTTAAATCTTCATCTGCGGCAAAGATAACTCGTGAGCCTTCTGCCAGGGTATAATCGTCGGTTGTATAACCAGTAGATCCTTCTACGTTTGAAAACGCATCAGTTTCTGTGAAGTCAATGATATCCACTGGTGCTTTGCCACTGGTTCCCATGTTCCATAAACGTATGCCCGGACGGAATTGTATGATTGGTCTCTTGGCACGGAAATTGTTGTCAATGTCGGCGGTTGTGTTGTTATACACCGCGGTGGCGTTGATTACATCAATATGGAACCAGCGATTACTTCTTGTCCATGCGTTTAAATCTTTGCTGGCGCGACTGATAGTTAGATAATCTATATCTGCTGGCTCCACTGCAATGGTACTGTCAGTGTAATCAGTTGCATAACTTTCGTATACTGTGAAATTTTCAACAGGTAACAATTCAATTGCAGTACCTACACCACTCACATAATATTCGTGATTGCTTATAGAGATTGCATTCATTGTGCCGGTGCCTGTTTGCAACGTCACTACCGAGCCGTTTGGTATTGTACTTACTGTGAATTTAAGCCCATTGGCCGCGATTGATCTTACATAATAAGTTGTGCCGGCATCAAGTCCACCTAGAGTTGGTGTTAAGAATACGATTTCCTGTCCTACATATAAATTGGTAGAATTGTAGTAGGTAATATAATTTGTGCCGGCTTCGGTGGCTGTGCATTGAAAACTACTGGTGCCCGAACCGTAACTAACAGGGACAATGTCTCCAGTAAATCGTACTTTGAGGCCATTGGTAAATGCCACTCCATTGGGACTGGTGTATGTTTTTTGACCAATAACACTGTCAACATCAAGTATACTGCTGTTGCCAGGCTCAACCAAAAGAATGCGGCCAAAAATTTCTGCGTTGGTTCCAGACTGATAATACAAGGTATCTTGTGGCGCGGTCAATAAAGGAATCTGTTTTAATGTACCAGTTGCATCTTTGAACCATTGGGTATTGCTATAAACAGTACCGTAGATAATATTAAACTTGTCAAGGTTTGCAATATTTGATGTCTTAACCAAATTAATATAGTTGACACCTGCGCTTTCTACATAGGTAATAGTCCACACTTGATATCTATCTTCGGGTGGTATATCAGTTGTTTGACTGTATGTTGTAGTATCATAACTACCAACCAGTCCGTTGTTAGCAGATCCTGCAACTAACGGATCGTATCCAGTGGTCCGTTGCCAGCCGCCGGCTTCGGCATCACTGATCTGATTGGTGAATATCAAGGTACGCCCATCCAAATTGGTAGTGCCGTCAATTCCACCTTGTGCTATGATAAATTCTGTTACTGATTTATTATTAATTTGAGAGAATTGTAATGTGGTCACCAGATCAATGGAACCAATGCTGTTCAAATTATTATAAAAGATTTGTGCGGTTTTAAGCGGAGCATTAAAAACCACAGTCCCAGACGTTTCACCATTGTTAGCAACCCCATACACATCTCTACTGCTGATGTTTGGGGTTGCAGGTATTTGCCCTGATATGCCCGGTTCTGACTGTATCCAAAATTCATCAGATACTTGGAACGTGTAACTGCCGCCGCGCACTAATTCAATCACAGGATTATTGCCGTTGACGCCTGAAAAATTGTAAGCGTTGTTACTGGTGGTTACTACAAAATTATCAGTGGTAGGAATACCAGCAGATGCCACGTCCACTGCGGCCAGGCCAGCAGGAATCCAATAGTACTGGCTGAAATTTATAAATGCATCAAAGTCAACAAACGGATCCCAGGTATAGTATTCACTTGAATATAATCTGTCAGGGCGACTGCTGTTGCCTCCTTGAAATCCCACAGCGTCATTGATGCCCGGATAGGTGATAGCATTTTTGATAGTATCAGTGTCAGGCACAAGACTGATTACCGCTGGTTCGAGTTGATAGTCGGCCCGTGTTTTTGTGGGTTCAACCACATATTTGTCGTTGGGGTTCACGCCTGGACCAACAGTACGACCAATAAAGCCTTGTGTTTTTCTAAAATTAGGTTCTTGAATCAGTTGATCAAGTGTGGCTGCCAAGAATTGCTTGTTGGCATCAGTCTGAAATATCTCAGGAAGAAAATCTACACTGCGTGTGTTGGCCATCAATATGATCCTCCACCACTGTAGCCACCACCACCACTGTAGCCACCACCACCA
>NZ_JBBAKG010000003.1:51247-135321 GCF_040403615.1 Haliscomenobacter sp.
TCAATATGATCCTCCACCACTGTAGCCACCACCACCACTGTAGCCACCACCACCATTGCTGCCACCATTACCATTTGAACTGGTACTTGTACCTCCGCCACTGCCACCGCCGCCTGCGGCAAAGGTCACTCCACTGCCAGAGGCAGTGCGAAGATTGTTGCTGGTCAATGCTTCAATAACTTCAACATTGTTGATAGTGGCACCATTTGTGAATATCTCGGTGGGCGTAGAACGTATTTCATACAAATCACCAAAGAATTTTTGTGTGTCCAATGGAACCAAAACTACTGAACTTATAATTGTGCCAAGCTCCCGATGTAGGTACGCGGCTAGTTCTGAGAAATAAAATGTATCTCCAAAATTCCATTTGTCAATACTAAAGTAGGTGTTCATAGCCGCAACCACACTACTTTTGATTTCGCTCGAACTGGCAGTTGAACCGCTGGCTCTGATGACCTTGATGGTACCACGCAGATTGGCATCTGCTTTGGCTCCAAACAGGGGTTTGAATATCACCGAATTCAAAATAATATTATCACTCAACATTTTGTAATTTTGTAGGCCTTGATATTCAGTTGATAATTCATCAATGGTGGGTACCGCAGGCTCAATAATAGTTCCTGTAGTATCACGTATCCAATTTTGATAAGCAGTGTAGTAATTCAAGGTCACAACATACAGGTCAATGATATTGGTTGTGCCTGGATCAATTCTAGATGTGAGTGGCGCATTGTGCCGATATTGGAAATACAAACTTTGACGTCCAATTCTGGCAATCCATTCGTCAGTGACATCAACCAAGGTTCTTGTTCCTATGTAACTCACTGACAACTGATAGAAATCCTCTTGTTCATAGGCATAAAATACCTGGCCCGGAGTCCATGCACTTTTTTGCAATTCAATCTCGTCGTAGGTGCCATAGTCACTAGTCACCACATCTGGCTCTACCAACAGGTAGCGTTGCAGGTTGTCAAAGTCCACGGTCTTTTGGAGATAGATATATTTTTGTGTAGAGTTTACAGTTGGTGCAACAATTTCACTAAAGAAATCAGGATTGTCTGGTACACCATCATTGTCACTGTCTCGATATCCTACCAGTACCTGGAAGTCATCAACATAGCCATCGCTTTCTACAGGTTGTCCAATAATGGTCATGTAGATATCGCCTGACAAATGATCTGTTGAGTCTGGTTGAGTGTTCACTGCCAGCACATTGATAAAGTCCTTGATCACTGTGCCTGTGCGGCTGTCATAAATTTGTCCGCCGTCATAGTAGAAGAAACGTGTTTGTAACACAGATCCAAATGCATATGCCAGGCCGCGAAAGGTGGTAGTATAGTTTTGATTTTGCACAACAAATTGTATCAACCATGATGCATCTAAATTGGTACCTGACGTGTTGCCAGCATAGGTTTGGCTCCAGGCGGCATCCGGTGCTAGGTTGGTGCTGGTAATTAGATACCAGGTACTAGGCGTTCCAGTAATGTCGCCATCGTTGTCGTACCCTAGGCCAAAATTACGATTCAACAAAATTTGTTCAGTAATGCTTTGTTCTATACTCACTGGTAGATCAGTAACAAACAAAGGAATAATAGTATCAACCAGCGCACCTGTGGGCACAAAGTTGTTGAGTGCAACAGGGCCTGCGCCAGAAGGCAAGTTACCGAGACCGTTGTTGTAGCCCGACCCTTCGATGCTGATTGGGCTGGCCCAGATTTCTAACTTCTGATCTGCGGAAGTTGGGACACCTGTTTGTAATTTATTATTCTTGTCAAAATATTGACCGTCAGGTGGTACAAACTTGATCAGGCTGCCCACAGCCACATATTTGAATGCTGTGGTTGTAGTCGGTCCCACTGGAATAGGCGAGCCTGTAGGGAAGGCAGTTGAATAAACTGCATTTTTAAAGTAGCCTGTGGTTTCGTTGGCCAACGTAGTGCTTTGCGTCCAACTTGCATCTGGTACCCAGGTTGTGCCGCCATATGTGGGCAACAAAGTGGCTGTGACTCTAGGAAAGTTTTCATAATAAAACTGGCGCATGGTGTTTGCACCAATGGCCGGCTGAACTTGATTGGTAGTAAAATCAGCAATTTCATTGCGATTGGTCCAGGAGAACAAGATAGTGGGAAGAATATTTTGTTCCCATAGGCCGCCGTCGCTGCCAAATGTGTTGGTGCTGGAATACTTGCCTGTGTTGTCCACAAGGTCAAGATAACGACTAGTACCGATTGACGCACGATTTAATGCCTTGCTTTTCACAATTGAGTTGTATTGTGTGTAAGGAAAGAGGTTGTAGTCTTCTCCGTTGACCATGCGGTTTTGTGTGTAATATCGAGCAGGAGCACGTTGTTTGATAGCATCAATAGTCTCACGTGCTTGACTGTTTGAAACAGGTTGAGTGATACCGCAAGTGAATGTTAGAGTTTCGAGATTACCTAACCGGCTAATGTAACTGATTGGAATGGTTACACTTTGCATCTCTTCAGGATTGATGATATATTGTAGACCATTGCTTGCACGGACATAAGCACGGAATGTACCTACTGGGATTTCGCTGAACACGCCATCACCAAATACCATGGTAATTTGATCGTTTGTTCTGGAAGTGACCGAGTAGATGGGACGTAGATCTGTGGCTGTCTGTTCAGCACCGGCTGAGTAGATATTTTCTGTATATGCCCACTCGCGATTGATATTACCAACGTTGTCTAATTGAAACAACCAACGATCTTCATTGTTGACACCTTCAATGTTGATGTTTACAGTACGATTGCTGACTTTTTCTGCCAGGTTGAAATCTTGATTCTGGAGCACACCTTGCTTGAACATGAAGAAGTAGCCTGTGTTGGCTGATTGAAAGCCCAGGCTGTCGTTACGAAACAACACATTAAATGGCACATTGGCTTGTGGGGGAGGCTCGTACAGATAAGTTTCGCCTACTGATGTGGATGTCATGGCTTCAAATGGCATGCTTACTCCATCCACTGTGGCTGTGTACGGTACCACTGGCAAATAACCCCGAACCAAGTTGATACCAAATTCGCTGGTGACTACTCCCAACAAAGTTTGTTTGTTGCCCGGCTGCCCGACTTTTTGTGTGTCAACTAGGCTGGCATTTATAATTGCAGTAAATTGTTCTTGCCAATCTGGATTGGTCTGGTCTGCCCAATTGACAATAAGGTTAGAAAGATTTACACCCTGGTAATCCACAACATTTTCTGTGGTTTGAACTGAGAATACTTTAAGCAAGCCTTGTGCGGCAATGCTTCGCTTGGCGGTATAACTCACAAGGTTTGCCAGTTGTACCACTGAGTCACGACGCTCGGCTGTGTCTATGTAGTTTTCTCTAGTGTTTAGATCTGTACGGAAGGCCAGTGCCTGCCCCATGAACGCAATAACATCCAACAAGGCAATGTATTCTGACGATTCAATATAGTCATTGAATGTTTCTGGATAGTACAAACGCAGGTAATCAACAAAACTTTTGCGCAGAGTTTCAAAATCATAACTTTGAAAGTCGGCTTCGCGATAGGTTTGGTAGATTTGTTTCCAATCTTCTACGCCAAATATCGCTGTTTGTCTAGTTGTTTTTGCCATTATACTGAGCCTCTTCTTTTATTTATGGAAGTTAAAAACCGCTCAGTTTATACGTAACTTGCTGAACGTTGTTGCAGATCAAAGAAGATACTCAGTCGTTGGGCATTGTCGCTGGGTATTACCTGTAGTTCAATTTCAAGCAATATGCCATTCTCTTGTGGATATACCTGTGTGTCGCTGATGTAGATTCTTGGATCTCCTCCGGCTACCCGTTGTACTTCAGCAACTATACTATTTTGTAATTCTTCCAATTGGTTTTCAAACAAAAAGTCCCATAGCACCGTACCATATGCAGGACGGCCAGGTAGTTGGCCTTGTCGTATATTAAATGCGTTCAAGAGGTCGCGTTTGACCAACGCAAAGTCCGTGAGAGTGAACTTTTTGTATTGTTTTTGTGTGTTGAATCCAATAAATGTTTGTGCCATATGGTATTTATGGGTGCTTATTCACCCTCCCCGCGTCCCTCAATCTTCTGACTCAATATGTACAATCTTTCTTTTTGTTGTGTTGATATTGCCGCAATGGCTCGAATCTTTGAAAGAATAGAGTTTAGATCTAGATCTGTTCCTTTGATTGCAGTTTTTTCGTCAACTGTCAAGGAATTATAAATTTCAGATACCTCTACTGCTTTTGGCACACTGTTGATGTTGTAGTTGTTACGAATCGTATCACGTTCAGAGTTGAGTGCATTGTATTGTGCTTGTGTGATAGTCTGTTGATTTTCTAAGGCTGCAAATTTTGGATCCAAGGCTGCGAATTTTTGTTCGGCCGGAAGTAACCAATCGGTGAGGAATGCAGTTGCCTTGGCTGTGTAATTGCTTGCTGTACCTGTGTTGGCCCGGGCTGTGTAACTTGGTGTAGGTATTTTTGGATCGCCAACAACTCTAGTGCTGGCTGCATCCAGTGTGGCACGATTTACTGTGTCTGTCTTGGGTACAGGAATATCTTGTTGTTTGAATGCTGTGGGTATTTTTGTGTTGACCAAGTTCACAGCAAATGCGCCATCACGAACAGCACTTGAAAAGGCAGCTTGTGTTGCACCTGTTGCATCTCCAGGAATAGGCAGGCCTTTAACAAATGCTTCTGCGTTGGGCAAACTCTTCGCGGCATTTAAAGCCATACCAGCAATGCCTTGACTGGATAAATTTTGCACAGGAACCCCCACTGCACCTAGCCCTGCCACACCTTTGGTCATGAGATCCTGTTGTATCAAACTCTGTTTGCCAGCATTGCCCAACAAATCACCGGCACTCTTGATTCCATCTTTGCCGGTCCAGGCCGCAGGACTTTTTGCCACACTAGAGAATAAACTTGCACCTTGAGATGCCAGGGCTGCCACACCAGGTTTGATAAATCCTGCTGTTTCCAATTGTTTTAGATCAAACCCAAATGATCCAAGACCCTTGGTATTGCTGATGGTACTAGAAGCCTGCCCTGTTAAATTCTTTGCTTGTGCCAACACACCATTTACTTCTGGCACACTCATGGGACCAATACTATTTACAGCACCGGTGTCACCGGTGATACCACTGGCAACTTTTGAGAAGTTAGCGATATTAATAGGATTGGTGACAGGAAAACCGGTAATGGTTTTGTTTATAGTCTGTATAGACGAGACTGCTGTGGATCCTTGTATGACCGCGGCATTGACCAGGGCCTTGCCTGCATCTACAGCCCCAGCAATAGTTGAAGAAATGGCGCCCGAGGCTGCCGAGACTGCGGGACCTATGGCCGCGGTTAACCCAGCGGCCGTTGCGGCTAATGATCCGCTACCAGCACCACCAGCGGCACCAAGGGCTCGGCTGATTGATCCCAATGGTGCAACACTGCCTACACTACCGAGAGCGCCTGCAATACCGCCTTGTGCCTGTTGCAAGGCACCTTGAGCACCTGCAAGGCCACTGACTGCTTGCGAGGCCGCAGAGAGGCTGTCGCCTGGTTTGAATCCCACTAGTGAACCAGTTGAATCTTGTTTCTTAAAGATTTCTTCGGCTTGATCTCTTGTGAGGCCATCGGGCCCTTTTATGCTAAATGGTTTTCCATCGCTACTGGTAAATGAGAATTCAGCCATGTTATTTTGCCTGTATTTCTATGCCTGGCGGCACTGGTTCTGCACCCGGTGGTGGACTGGGTTTGCCCTCTTCAAACGCAACCTCAACATCCACACCTTTGTTATGGTATGGATAAGGTTCATGTGTGGGCGCACGACTTACTGTGCTTTTTAATCCTTCGGGTTTGACTATCCATCCCCGACTGGTATCCCATTTGGTATCATCCAACAATGTTGTGGTCAACGGTTGTGGTTTGGTTACTGTGCCCGCAGCAGGGCCGTTAAGATCAATTCCGCCTGCTTGCAATGCCAGTGCAGAACCTGCACCCCAAGATCCCGATGCACTGTTCAGCACAAGTGTACCATCGGCCTTGACTCCAACTGTGCTTTTGCTATACAAAGTAATGTCTTCTTGTGCTTGAATACTCAAGAATGTATTGGTCTCCAACTGCATATCTTCTTTGCTCTTGACTTTGAAGTTACGACCAGCAAACATATTGATGTCCCGATCAGCATGTAAATTAATGTCTCCTTTGGTGCGCACATTTACACTGTTTGTGGCATACACATCTACTGTGCCTTCTACGCCAAACTCCAGCCAGGCCTGTCCATTGGCATGAACAATATAGAAAAAGTTTCCACTATCGCTCATGGTAATTTGATGGCCTTTGCTGGTGCGTAGTCTAACTAATGCGTTGTTGCCTTCAAGGTCGCCATCATCCATCACAAGACTATGCCCCCCAACTCGACCAATTACCTGGGCATCACTGGGCTTGAGTGTGCCTGCATTTAATTTAGTTCTGATGTCAGTGGGCTTCATTCCGCCTTGATAGATAGGAATTCCTGGTGTGCTGATACCAAATACTGCACTGGGGCTTTCACGTTGGCTACTGGAATTAATTGTACCACGCTCGTTGTCTTTGATTAATCCTTGTTGTAGCAATGCTTGTGCTACTACCCCTTGTACTGGTTTTATTCCATCAAAAAATCTTGGGCTGTTGAAAAGATCTGTATTATTTGTGTTGATTTCTGTCACAGGCAACCGTGTGGCACCATCAAAATATGTTTTTTGATTTTTGTTTTGCACGTCCGCTTGTGACACTGCAACCGAAGCAAGGGCCGGTACCATGCTACCCAAGCCTTGATCCGGAATCGTACCAATGTAATACCCTTGACTGCGGTCACCGTTCACAAAAATGCACATCACAGTAACACCCACGTCAGGGGGAGTGAACCACATGCCATAACTGTTTTGATTGCCTGGATATTTTCCGTAGTTGTTAGAGTTGGATGTGCCTTGCAGTGGAGTGGATCCATAAAAAGGCGGCATATAACTCACCGTGGTCCATGTGCTGTCATCTTGCATGTTCTGTTCAGTGCCGGCTGCAAATGCATCAATATACACACGCAAGCGACCGGCACGTGTGGGATCTACTGTGCTCATGACCACTCCAGAGAAGGGCCCAAATTCTGCAGGCACGCCCCCACGATCTAATTTGTAATTACTGGAACGTCCTTTACTGCGTTGTACACTTTCTGCCATCGATTAACCTCCGTCTGTAGCAATGTCTTGATTGCTGGGATTTGTTGAACTAGTGGGATCATCACCTCCGGCTGGTATACCGTCTTCTAGTTGTGCCAATTGAGTATCAGTCAGTGTGTCTTGTCCTGCACTCACACCCGGTAACTTGGGTGGCCCGATGTTGAACTCTGTAGACACAGTAATTGGATTTCCGTCACCGTCGGTAGCGGCACCTGGTGGCCCGGCTGGTCTTATGTTGATACCTACATTTTGTGACAATGTATCAGCGTCGACTCCGGCATTACTCGACGAAAGCCGAGTGATAGGTTGTTTTCCAGATGCCTGCTGTGCGCCTAGTGCGCCGGCCGATGAGGCACTTTGTCTATTGAGTCTTGCGGTTTCGGCGTCAGTTTGATTGGTATCTGTTTGATTTCCCAGCCTTGATGTAATGGACGATCCACTGCCAGGCGCTCGTTGCGCCGCGGCCAATTGTGCCTGGGTTAGTTTGCCTTGACTGCTGGCCGCACGTCCTTGATCTAGTGAATCGCTGGTCACAGCACCAGCGCCAGCATTCACAGTGTTCTTTTTGCTAGGCAACGGAAACTGATACAGTGTGCCTTCAATGGTTTGATAGAACGCACCTTGTCTAAATTCACTAATAATTTTAACAGCCTGATATACTCTGCTCTGTATGGGTTCTCTTGCTTTGTTGGCACGACCACTGTAGCCGCCGCCATAAGGATCCGCCACTCCGGTGTTGAGGTCATAATCTTCTGGCCGTTGCCACACAATTTCAAACAGCACATCGCCAGTTTCAAAACTGATACTGCCGTCTTCGCCAAATCCAGTGATGTCTTCTATTTGATTTGCGCCTGGTTTAATTTCTTTGAACAGACTACCTTGTTGTATCCAATCAGGATCGCCAAGAATCTTTACCTTGGCATTGGCCAAGTCACCGGGACTGAACAAATAATCAGCCGCATTGGCAGCAGTTTCGTTGAGTCTAGTGTCTGACGAACCTTGTGTGCTTTGTCCACTGGTCACTGCATAGTTGTACTTGGCAATATCACGCAGGCTTGATGTTGCGGCCTCACGTATTTTTGCTGCCGCACTATTTTTAGGATCGCTACCGCTCACAGTGATACTGTACAAGGCGTTCATGGTTTCTTGATATTCTAACACCGCAGTGTTTTGTCCCGTGAACCAATAAGGATAACTTTTGTGTACTCCAGCAAATCTACTGGGTGGAAAATACTTGCTGTTAAAATTTTGCAATCTATAAGGCTTGATGGTGTAGGTGATATCAAACGCATGATCATTGCGTTTGGGATCAATACCGCCGGGACGGGGAACTGCATTCATTATGATATTGAACCATGTCATGGGTGAATTTTGTTTATCCGTGTTTGGTACTTGATAACCATCGCTGTTTTGTTTTACCAAGGCCTGGTCCAGGATATAGGTGCTGTTACGAATAGCAAGTTCAATTGCTTGTGTGATCATTTGTCCAGCGGTGATACTAAAACTACGTGACATGTTGTCCTGTGCTTGTTTGGACTGATCTAATCCTTGTGTGTCTCCGTTTTTTCCAGCTAGGGGAGCCCCAGATGCTGTTCGAGCTTTATCTTCCTTGTTTTGTGGTATGGTGATTTTGGCATTTTCAATTGCTGACGCAGGTATAACTTTGCCATCGTATCCTATACCATCTACAAATTTGATAAAATATCTATCGGCTATGTCAAAAATAGAAGTTGATTGGCCTTTTTGTGGTCTAGTTAGTTCTTCTTGGAACTCGGTAAGAGCACCCATTAGTCCTTGGGTAACAGATTTTTTTGTGGTGGGTGCGGCAATTGCTTTTGGTGGCGCACGATTGGCGGCCGCAATTTGTTCAGAATCGCTTACATACCCTACAGAACTGTTTGTGGTTGAGGTAGTTGATTTACCCGGAGTGGAGGCAGCAGTTTCGGTCCCTGTATATATTACATCACCACCTAGTAGTTTTCCTACCGAAGTGCTGGTAATCTGCATGTCATGTGGGACAGATCCACGAGCGGTGTACCCTGCGATCAATTGTCCTTGCGGCACACAATCCCATTCATAAGTGACCATTTTGCTGCCAATGCTCCAGTTAATGGCGGCCAACTTGAATGGGATGAATTTTTCTATTGCGGCTCCACCACTGGCACGAACCTGTACTGGATTGCCGTCGGCACCCTGGCCATAAAATCTTATCACTGCCAAGTAGTCAGCCGCGGTGTAGTTGACTTTGCCACTGCCGTCTTTTTGTTGCAAGTTGGCCACAGCGGAATATAGATTGTCAATCAGTGTGATACCATTGGCTTCATTTACTACCAGTTTCATTGTGGCGGTCATGTGGCTGGCACCAGTGGCCTTGCCCAATGGACTAGTATCTAGAGTGAGTGAGTCAATGTAGTAGTCGTACGGAAAGAATGGATTGCGTCCACTGTCACTGGCCGAAATATTGGCAGTACCCATGCCTTGTTTTTCACCTCCACGATTGACAGGTGCGCCGCCATCTTGGAACAGCAAAAAGTAACCATCAATCTTTTTTGTTTTGCTACGCAATAATCTTTCATACTGTGACGCACTCAACAGGTACACTGATATAGAATAAGTGTAACTGGCAAATTGATCCAAGGGGTTGGGACGCGATTGAATTTTTAATGCGTTGCTGGCAGCATTGGCATTGGCTTGCACAGTTTTTGTACTGTTATTCTTGGCATCATCAGGAGGTGCCGCAACACCTGGTTCTGTAGTTAAATCAACACCGCCAGGTATACCTCCTGGATTATATAACTCTCCCGTCTCAGGATTTTTTCTAAGATTAGATAGTGTGCCGTCCTCGGCTCTGACATTGATGCCTTGATCATACCCGTTGGTGGCTTGTGTTTGTTCCGTGGTTCTTGTTTGACCATCAAGTCCCTGATCACCACTGTATTCAGACGTTGTGGTTGTGTCTGCGTTGGTGGGTGTGATAGTGTCAGGTGCCACTATACGACCGTTGGCGCTGACTTTTGCTGGTGTTGGTGCGTTGGGTCCTCGAGATGCGTCATCTCTAGCTGCCTGACTGGCTGTGGCCGGAGGTGGAGTTTGAATGGCATTTATTTGCGCTTCGAGACCGGCAACTTGCCCTGGTATGGTTGCTACTTCACTGGTATACCTTGCTAGTATTGCCTGATTACCTTGTAAATTTCTATTGAGTGAGGCCAGCCCGTTTTGAGCAATGCGATATCGTTCTTGCAAACGACGAATTTCTGCTTGAAGTTCTACGGCTGTGGCCATGGATTAGAACCCCAGGGCTGATTTCAGCGTTGACAATTTTGGCAAATAAATCAAGGTTCCTACTTTGAAGTCCATGGGTGGTGCTTGTAGTGTGTTAGGGTTGCGTTGATAAAACACCCACCATAGACCTGCAATGCCATACAAGTCAAATGCCAACAGATCTGGTCTATACTGATAGGTAATATTAATAGTAAATGTTAGGTCATCACTTTCTTTGGGTATGGGTCGGTTGACCATGGTATCAAGAAAAAACTGACTGTAGGTAGTCTCAAAATATGGACTGGTTGCGTCGTATTGTGCCATTACCAGAATCCTCCTTTGAGTAGGTCGCCATTGGCAAAGCCTTTGAGACTGAACTGTTGACTAACTTGACTGCGTGACTGTACAGGTATCAATGTGATGTCTATTTCCATTTTGGTTGGTACATAACTGGCCGGCACATTGTTTGTGACACTGCCTGCTACTGTGTTGGGCGACGGAGTTGGCGCTTGAGCACCTTTTGGTAGCAAGGCATTTACCAATCTGCTCAATCCGGCTAGTGATCCGCCTGCTGGCAAACTGGCACCTGCTGGATTGTAGCGATTGTTTAAATTCAGGCCAAAGTTGTTGGGATTGGTTGTTCTTATGTAGTCCACATCGTTGGGCAAGGTGTAATTAAATGAACTTATGACCACTGGGTGGTCTGAAAACTGATAGCCACCAAATCCGTTTAATAAACATATAGGAGGCGGTGTGCCACGTTGTGGATCCTGGCCATAGAACATTTTGGTTGCTGATCTGAAGAAATGTATCACTGCCAATAGGTAGTTGGCTTCTGTGGTATTTTGTGCTGTGAACGTACCACGTATCTGTATGTCGCCCACTCGTGAGTTCTTGTAGAATAGTCCGCGATAGTTTGAATGCGTCAAATCATACTGCTCATAGTTGGCACTGTAAGTTGTAGTAACGGTCGGAGTGTATGGAAATATCACGCCATTAGTTCCGCCGCTGGCAGCCAGTGGCGCCAACACACCAGCCGGTGTAGCATTGTACAAATACTGTGCGCCTGGTCCAAGACTCAGTCTCACACGCCAGTCAGTGTTGCCTGGTTGTTTGTAACGTGCTTGTACTGTGGCTTGTTGTTTTGCTCGTTGTACCATTGCGGCAGATTGCGCTACCTCATCAGCCACAGCATCGTTGGCGCCTTGAAAAAGATCTACAGTTGCACCGTTTTCCTGTACACCAACTCCGTCAATTGCAACCTCTGCTGGTGGGTAGGTTGTGGGTTGTACAGCCTCAATAGGCATACCAAATTGATCAACTGGATTGCCACTGCTGTCAACAAAGCCTCCCGAGCCTTCTGGATCAGGATTTACATCAAACCCTTCACCACCAGTGCCTGGATCAACCAGTGCGGCCGATTGGGTTAGATTATCACCAGTGGGTATCAATGATCCATTGGCATCAACAGGCTGACCATCACCGTTGACAAATCCACCAAAACCATCTGGAAATACATTACCAAATCCTTCACCGCCGGTGCCTGGATCAACCAGTGCGGCTGATTCAGTTACATTATCACCGGTGGGGATCAATGATCCATTGGCATCAACAGGTTGCCCATCTCCGTTGACAAAACCGCCAAAGCCGTCGGGAAATACATTGCCAAATCCTTCGCCACTGTTGTTTGCATCGACTGCGGCTTTTGTTTGTGGCAATGCTATTTTGGTTACAGTATAGCCACTACCCACAAAGGAACTGGCGTAGTCATTGGGGTTTTGTGAGTATGCATCAAGTTCGGCTTGGCTGTTGAACAAGTATGTTCCATCAGGGTAAGACACAGAGATAGGAGGACTAGTAGTGGTCGATGACTGTGGCGTTGATGCTTGAAATTCTGTGATTTTTGTATCTGTTGTTGTATTAGGTACTGTGTTGGTCGTGGGGGCATTAGGTGGATTTGATACCACTGTGGTTGTACCACCGTTGCTGTCTGATCCTGTTGGGTTTGCCATGTTAGTGTTCCTATGTGTTATTTACCCATTTCTAAAACGGCGTCTTTTAAGAAACAGGTTGACAACTGTTGTAAATGTGCTACAATAAGTACATATTAGGAGACTGGTCACACATGACTTTATTACCCAAAGCGGCACCTCGTGTCAATTATCTCAACAACAGAGATATCTTAAAAGAAATTCATCTCAGTAAAAACAACTACTGCTGGTATCAAGACAGAGCAATGGATCACCAATTTGATATTATTTTGCCGTCAATAGACAAGATCAATCAGCGTACTATTGCCGAAGCAAGACGTAACAAAGCGGATCGACTCAAGCGAGAAGGCACTATTGTAGACCCTAAAAAGATACCCAACACAGAAATTGTGTTCCGTATCACCTGCTGGGATCACATACCCAAGGCACCCAAAAAAATTACCAAGGCTGAAGCCAAAAAGCGAAAACTAGAAGAAATTTTAGATCTGGATGATGTGGTAGAAGAAGATCCATTGGCAGATATCGTGGACGTTCCTGTGCTGGACATGAATCATGTGCGTGTGAACTTCCCACCATTTGAACATTTTCGATTAGATGAAGACAAGAAGCCGTTTATTGTTGGCCGTAGTCACTGGAAAGGCGACTTGGTCTCAGGAGAGTTTTCCAAGGACCACGGTGACATGACCAAGAAACTGGCCCTGATGTTTATGAAATTATGCGAAAGATATGCTACAAGGAGTAACTGGCGTGGATACACATACAACGAAGAAATGCGAGGACAAGCCTTGCTACAACTCAGTCAAATTGGGCTGCAATTTGACGAGTCAAAATCGCAGAACCCTTTTGCGTATTATACTGCCGCTATCACTAATAGTTTCACTCGTATCCTGAATATTGAGAAGAAGAACCAAAACATTCGCGATGACATACTAGAAATGAACGGACTCAATCCTTCATGGACACGTCAGAACTCTGGCAAACACAGTATGGCTGCCATGTCCGGACCGGTTGTATCTAGCTTGGATGAGTAGTATACTAGTTAGATGACAAATCTATTCCGGAAGGCTGCGGTCTTCACAGACATTCACTTTGGCTTAAAAAGCAACAGCACTCAACACAACGAGGACTGCTTGAATTTTGTAAAGTGGGCAACTGCCAAAGCAAAGGCCGAAGGTTGCGAAACCTGCATGTTCCTGGGCGACTGGCACAATAACCGTGCCAGTCTAAACATTGTCACACTGAACTACAGCCTACAAGCACTGGAGCATATGAATGACAACTTTGAACATGTGTATTTTATTCCTGGTAACCACGATTTATATTATCGCGATAAACGTGACATTCAAAGCGTGGAGTGGGCAAAGCACCTCCCTCGTGTGCAAATCTGCAATGATTGGTTTAGCCATGGTGATGTCGTTATTGCCCCTTGGCTATGTGGAGACGATCATAAACGCATACCCAAACTAAAGGGCAAATACATGTTCGGGCACTTTGAACTGCCCGGATATCTGATGAATGCCATGGTAGAGATGCCGGATCACGGCGAAGTACGCAGAGAAGACTTCACGAACTTTGAGCATGTGTTTACTGGACACTTTCACAAACGCCAGACCAAAAAGAACATTACCTACATTGGCAATTGCTTTCCGCACAACTATGCTGATGCCGGAGATGACGATCGCGGTATGATGATACTAGAGTGGGGGCAGGAGCCAGAGTTTCATGCTTGGCCAGATCAACCAAGATATCGTGTGTTAGGTTTGGCTAGTATCATTGATAACGCACCTACTTTGCTTGCAAAAGACATGCACGTTCGGGTGCAGTTGGACATTGAGATTTCGTATGAGGAGGCCAACTTTGTCAAAGAAACTTATATCCAAAAATATGGGCTGAGAGAGATGGCCCTGATTCCCAACAAAAATAGTTCGGTAGACACTGACATGGCTCCCGGTGAGGTCAAATTTGAATCAGTAGATCAAATTGTAACTGATCAAATTACCAACATTGAATCCGAATTCTACGACAACAAGTTGCTGTTGAAGATTTACCAGACTCTATGATCTGGTATCTTGGTGATGTGTTGAATATTTTATCACTGCAAGTTCAAAATGTCACACAACATCTTGGCTGATTTTTAGTAGAACTAAAAATTATTAATTTACTAAAGGAAAATAATTGTTATGGCAGATATAAACAGCAACATTGATCATCATGTTGTAATTGCCAGCATGCCGTTGGTTGATAGCATGCATGCTCCAATGGCTGCACCAGCAGTGTTAAAAGCATCGTTAAACAAGGCCGGGATCCAGTCAACTGCAATGGATCTAAATATTGAGGTGTTAGTAAAACTTAAATCTCACCCCGAATATAATAATTTAAAAAAATTCTTTGACTCACAGATGGCAGAAGATTGGGTAGTACAAGAAATATCTAAAATATTGTTTTATTGTGCTAACCGCATAGCTGATAAGAATCCAACTATTATTGCACTGAGTTTGCTAACGTTCGAATGTCAAAATTTTACATTGTGGTTATGTTTAATTTTGAGACAACTATGTCCAACAGCAAGAATAGTAATCGGAGGGCCGGGTATTAAATATCATGTTGCTAACCCACTGGATCACTTTCGAACTGGTATTAGAAACAAAGGTTTAGTTGACGATTGGATTGCCGGCGATGGCGATCAATCGCTGGTTGAGTACGTCAACGGCAACTATACCTATCCAGGAATAAACTCTGATGCATGGATTCCGGCAGCAGATCTTGACTCTTTGCCGCATCCAGACTGGTCTGATTACAATTTTTACCTATACACACAATCGTTTATTCCTGTTGTAGATGCTAAAGGGTGTGTAAGAAATTGTGAGTTTTGCGATGTTATTGAGTACTGGGAAAAGTTTCAGTCAAGAAGTGCTGAAAACATATTTGAGGAGATGTTATCTCAAATGAAGCGTTATAATATGCGAAACTTTGACTTTAGAAGTAGCATTACCAATGGTAACCTCAAAGAATTTAAACGATTACTACGTCTTATGGATGAATACAATCAAGGAAAGTACCGTGCAGAACAAATTAGTTGGAATGCTTCTTTTATTGTAAGACCCAATAGTCAACATCCTGAAAGCATGTGGCAACAGATGGCAACAACAAATGCTACATTATCGTTAGGTATCGAAAGTGTGATTCCACATGTTAGAAAAAAACTTGGCAAGTATTTTGAAAACGACGACATTGACTATCATCTTGGGATGGCCAAAAAATATAATATCAATATAATATTGATGATCATCACCGGGTATCCCACTGAGACTCTAGAAGATTACGAATATACAAAGCAATGGTTTAAAGATCGGGTGCAGTACAACAACACAATCCGTAGATTGTTCCTTACCCCTCTGACAATTCTTCCAGGTACTGGACTAGAAAGAAACATTAGCAAGTACGGAATTATTGTTTCTGAAGAAAATCGACGTGTTTGGCAAACTGCTGAAATAAGCAGAAGCGCCAGACTTGAACATCATCAAAGTCTTGTTGATCTTTGTAAAAACAAATTGAAATTTAACTTAGATGCATACTAACTTTAAACTTATTTTAGAATGTGTAACTCCTCCGGAGGAGTTGCAAATAACAATACATGACCGTACTAGTATATTAGCTACAGTCAGCAATATAAGCCAAATAGAAACCGAATTAAACTTTAAAGTTTTGGTTCCCAATCAATTAACATTTGTGATAGAACACTCAGGTTCTAATCCAGTGATATTAAAAAAATGTTCACTAGGGGGTCTTGAGATTGTTACATCCATGTTGAATCAAATTTGTAATTTTACACCATTGGGCGCATCTGACCCGATAGTAACTACAAACTGGTGGCAAGATGGCAAAGTAGTCATTGACTTCTTTGCCGGTGATTGGGTACAATATCACTTGCTCTATGGTAATAAAATAATTGTATAGCGCAACACACAAAACTAAATGATCTGAGACTATGAAACTTTATTTCAACGGATGCAGCCACACTTGGGGAGACGATTTGGTTGATCCGGATTCACAGGCTTGGCCAGCCCTGATTTCAAAAAATTTAAATTGCGAGTTTATTAACGATAGTGTTTACGGTGGTACTAATGATCGAATTATGTACCGAACTATTAAAAATGCACCCGACTTTGACAAATTTTACATAGCATGGACCTGTACATCAGGCTTTACAAGATTCCGTACTGACAACAATCACATTGTGAATTTTAATCCTCATCTAACTCACTCGATATATGGCAATTCTTCTGAATTCAAAGATTACGGAAAATTACACTACGCAGTGTGGCACAACGAATTATATGCGTTCAAACTTTGGTTACAAAATATTATTTTGTTACAGCGATACTTTGAAAGCATTAAAAAATCATATGTGATGATCAATGCGGACAATAATTATATCAACAGGTGGAGTGCTTCTTGGTCCAACTTCAATGCCATGGTACAATCTTTGTTGTGTTTTGATTTGATGAACGATGATCAACTGTACGCCGAGCACAATGAGATTCAACTGTTGATCGAACAAATAGATCAACAACATTTTTTAGGTTGGAACACCTGGTGGATCTCCGACTTAACTAATCAGTATCCTGTGGGAGAAACTGGACATTTACTAGAGCAAGGTCATCAAGCAATAGCGGATTATATACTAACCAATGATACAAATTAAAAACTTAACTGTTAAAAACTTTATGAGTGTGGGCGCGGCCACTCAAGGCATCGACTTTGACCGCAACGACCTTACACTAGTACTGGGCGAAAACTTGGACTTAGGTGGAGACGGCTCACGCAACGGTACAGGCAAGACCACAATTATCAATGCACTGAGTTATGCCTTGTATGGACAAGCACTGAGTAACATCCGCAAAGACAATCTGGTAAACAAGACCAATGGCAAGAACATGTTGGTAAGCCTGGACTTCTCAGTCAACAGTCAAGATTACAGAATCGAACGTGGACGCAAGCCAAATGTTCTACGTTTTTATATCAACAACGAACACAAGGCTGCTGAGGATGAAGCACAAGGCGACAGTCGTGAAACACAAGATGCTATTGAGCGTGTGATGAACATGAGCCATGACATGTTCAAACATGTGCTGGCCTTGAACACCTACACAGAACCGTTCTTGAGTTTGAAGGCTAACGACCAACGCACCATCATTGAGCAGTTGCTGGGCATTACCTTGCTGAGTGAACGTGCTGACGCAATCAAAGAACTCAATCGTCAGACCAAAGATGCCATTCAAGCAGAAGAGTTCCGCATACGTGCTGTGCAAGAAGCCAACAAGCGCATTGAAGAACAGATCGAAAGTCTGCGTAAACGTCAGCGGCTATGGACAGCCAAGCGTGACGAAGATGTGGGCAAACTGGCGCAGGCTATTGCGGATCTTGAACACATCGACATTGATGCTGAAGTACAAGCACATAGAGACCTAGAAGAATTCCATGTGAAGAAAAAAGCCCTAGATGATGCCGCACGTTACATTCGTCAAATTGACACAGAGGATGTCAAACTAAACCGCCTGTTGGATAAACTCAAGACAGAAATTGAGGCATTAGATGCTCACAGGTGTCACTCATGTGGTCAAGACTTGCATGATGACAAACAGGATGAATTGAAGCAGGCCAAACAGGCCTTGGTTCAAGAAACAGCACTACAACTCTTGGCCAATGACACACAACGTCAAGAACACGAGGATACCATCACCCAGATTGGTACATTAGGCACAGCACCCACTGTGTTTTATGATTCGCTAGAACAAGCATTGAATCATCGTAATACTGTGGAAACACTACGCAAAGATTTGACCTCACGTGAAGCAGACACAGATACCTACGAAGAACAAATTACTGACATGCAAGGACAGGCGTTACAGGTTGTATCATACGACGCACTTAACGAACTTACTCGAGTGCAAGATCACCAGGACTTCTTGCTCAAACTGTTGACATCAAAAGACAGTTTTGTACGCAAGAAGATCATTGATCAAAACTTGAGTTATCTAAACGCCCGTCTCACACACTACCTGGATCGCATTGGCTTGCCACATACTGTGAAGTTTCAAAACGATCTAACTGTAAGCATTGAGGAACTGGGACGTGAACTGGACTTTGACAACTTATCGCGTGGTGAACGTAATCGTTTGATCTTGAGTATGAGTTGGGCATTCCGTGATGTCTGGGAAAGTTTATATTCACCCATCAACTTGTTGTTCATTGATGAACTGATTGACAACGGCCTAGACACACAAGGTGTGGAGAATGCACTGGCCTTGCTGAAAAAGATGAGTCGTGAACGTCACAAATCAATCTGGCTTGTATCACATAGAGATGAACTGGCTGGGCGTGTGGAGAACATTCTCAAAGTGATCAAAGAGAACGGCTTTACCAGTTACAACACGGATGTTGAACTTGCGTGATATAAAAGTTTTACACCTAGAGCCCACGGACGTATGCCAGGCGGCATGTGCTTTGTGTGCTAGAGAAACTGACCCAAACTTTAAGAAAGATCGTCAGCATCATCTCGATATGAGTCAGATACTGCAGGTGTTTGACAAAGAAAAAATTCAACAACTAGACAAAATGTTCATGTGTGGCAACTACGGTGATCCGGCCGCTGGTAAAAATACTCTAGATATCTTTCGAGAATTTAGAAAGATTAATCCCAACATTGTACTAGGTATGAATACCAATGGCGGTATTCAAACTACATTTTGGTGGTACGAACTAGCAAAAATATTAAATCAGCCACAAGACTATGTGGTATTTTCAATTGACGGTTTAGAATCAACCAATGCTACCTATCGACAAAATGTTGTATGGAACAAGGTGATGAGCAATGCTCGTTCTTTTATAGAAGCAGGCGGTTCAGCACACTGGGACATGTTAGTATATCGTCACAATCAGCACGAGGTTGATACTTGTGAACAACTGGCCAGAGATTTGGGATTTTCTTGGTTCAGAGCCAAAGTTTCAAAACGTGGATTTACTGAATCACTACAGTTTCCCACAGGATGGCAACCAATAGAACAGCAGGCTACTGGTATCAGTTGTTATGCATTAAAAGAGAAAAGTGTTTACATAGATGCACAAGGCCGTATTGGCCCTTGCTGTTGGTTGGGCTCAAGACAACGAGATTTTGTTGCAGACGTAGATGCTATTCCAACACAGGATCCTGTGTGCTGGTCTACGTGTGGACAAACTGCCCAGGGCACAGCATTTGATCAACAGTGGCAACGAGAGGTAGCATTATGCTAGCCACTTGGCATTTTCATATTGAAGTATCCAGCAAGTGTACTTTGCGGTGTCCTCGCTGTGCTAGACAGGAAGTTCCCAACGGCCTTGTGAATACAGAACTAGATTTAGAATTCTTCCAACGTAATTTCACTCCAGAGTTTGTGTTGAACAATGTTGAAAAGATTACATTTTGTGGCGATGATGGTGATCCTATCTATGCTCACGACTTGATTGCTGTAATACAATACATTAAAAGTATCAAGCCTGTGGAAATTGTTATTATTACAAACGGATCGCACAAAAAGACCGAGTGGTGGACACAACTGGGATCTGTTTTGGACAGCAGTGATACTGTGCATTTCAGCATAGACGGATGGGACAACGCCAGCAACAATCTGTATCGGGTGAACAGTGACTTCACAAGTATCACAAATGGTATCACCGCATTACGTAATGCAAGCGATTGTCAAATTATATGGGCTACTATTGCATTCCGATTCAACGAGGATCGACTAGATCACATGCGAGACTTAGCAAAGCAACTGGATGTTGATGTTTTTCAATTGACCAAAAGCACTAAATTTGGCAGTGTCTATCCCAGTTATGGCATAGACGATCCTCTACAACCCAGTATAAAATTTGTCAGCACGAGTCACAGATTCGAAAGAGAAGTTTCAGAATTAACTTATCGCGGATCATGGACTCCTGTACACCGTAAAAATATTGAACTATACAATCAAACTCCAAGTCGTAACGGTGTAACTCCGTTATGCGAAATAGGCAACAAAGGTTTGTACATTGATGCTCGCGGCAGGTTGTTTCCTTGCTGTTGGGTGGCCAATAGATACAATCACAATTCACAATGGCAACAACTGGCAGAAAACTTTAATCTACACACAAAAACTTTAACAACTGTACTGGCAGACACTTTTTGGAACGACGAATTTCAAGCATTTAATTGGCAGGAATGCCAGACCAAATGCTCAAGTTCGCTGGTAGACAAAAATTACGCAACTTCCTGGTGAAAGAGATAACTATACAGCAAGAATAAATCTACCAAAAAAACACATGACATGGCTATATCAAAATACCCCAATTGAGACGTTGCCCGAAGAGTGTGTTGGATTTGTTTACTTGATCACATGTAATCTCACTGGACGCAAGTACATAGGCAAAAAATTAGCAAAATTTAGTAAAACAACACATAAGACTGTAACACAAAAAAACGGCACAAAGAAGCGGAAGAAGATACGCTCCAAGATCGACAGTGATTGGAGAGAGTACTATGGGTCAAGCCCAGAATTAACCGCAGACGTAATCAAACTAGGCACCGAAAACTTCACCAGAGAAATACTTTACTACTGCGGATCAAAATCTGAATGTAGTTATGTTGAAGCAAGAGAACAATTTGCCCGACGAGTATTGGAATCACGAGATTATTACAACGGCCATATACAAGTTAGAGTACATGGCTCACACATTATAAACAAAATTTAACAGGCAGCGATCACGACAACGTGGTGAGTGTATTGGCTCACCCCCATTGAGGAACGGTGCAATACCCGGTCTAGACTTGGGCGTCAAAGGCAATTGCTAACTTAAGGCAACAAATGGTTTGGGCTCTGTGAAGAAGATACACCCCATGCTCATAGAACTTGGATCTAATATCGGGTTACTAGGGTTCCGTTGATATGTGAAGCTTGAGTAGGGGGTACCGGTCAACCGCCTCCGCGTAGGAAACTACAATCTCATTACTATTAGATGACTGTGCTACTCAGATGATGCTCTTTCATATTCACCGTGCATACGGTGAATTATGACCAATTAATCTAGATGATACTTAAAACAAATAGTTAGAGAAGCAATCAGTTGTTGAGCGCAAGCGAAACAACAGACTTGCTACGCAAGTCTCTAAACTCATAGATTAGTATCTGGCCAATCTCTAAACAAGGCATGTTGTATGTTGCCTGATACGAATTGATTGAAGCTTTTGTGTTTGACTTCGAGTTCTCCTTCAAGTGGTGCTACTCGTTTGAAAGCACTGTCCATTTGACCCATGTCGTTAAACTCCATGATAATCATCCATTCTGGCATGTCTGCAATTGAACGGAATCCCATCTTGCATCGGGTGATTCTGTACGACTCCATCTTGCCTTCTGAGATCAAATGATCAAAGAAACTTTTCATTCCGTTGACCCAGTCAAGGTCTGTGATGTCGCCTTCTTTGTCTGCCCAAATTGTATATAAATCCATAGTTACTCCAGTGGTCCTAGTATTTCAAATCCTTGTATTTCAGATTTGTACAGGTGTGCTTGCTCAAGATACAGGTACTTGAAACCACATGACTTGTAGATAGCACACTCTGTTTTCATTGTTTCTATTCCCAACCGTAATCGGGGGTTGTTGTAGTTCCATGCAAATTGATCGCATAGAGCATTGTGATCGTCGTAGCGTCGAATTAAACTGAACGCAACCAGTTTGTCTCCGTCATAGTAACCAATTACATCAGTCATTGAGTCAGTATAACGACTGTCAAAGATGGGCATGACACTAGCAAAGTGTTTGTACTTGCAGTAGTCTCTATAGATGGTATTCAGCTTGGCAATGTCTGGCTCGTGCAAGTACTGCCACTTGACTGATTCTTTGTAGTCAGTTTGACTCAGATCAATTCTAGCAAACTGATAAGTCATCTTGGATCCTGTCTATGATGGAACAGACCTTGCAAGTATTCTTCTGGCCACCCATGATAAAATCCTTTGTTGGCCATTTGCTTAGCCTTGATGTTCAGATCACTTAGACATTGTACTAATGCAAGTGCATACTTGCCTTGATTCATTATGACACCGTTGACATTTTCAACATTTGCAGGATGATCTTCCAGGGCCAGGAGGTCAGCTCGTAATAGGTGTTCGGTGTTGGCAGATTCAATGCTGGCAGAAAAAAGTTCACAACTCCATTCCACAGGATCGTAGGCATAGATAATAACTTCCCAGTTGCCCATGCCCCAACGTGCTCGATTTTTGAGATCATAATAAGGATCGCTTCCCAGGTATACTTCAAATGTGCGTTTTAGCCTGGCTTGCCGTGCAAATGGACAAGGCGGAAATCCGCCCAAGGCCGGATGTGGAACTTCCACAAAGTTTTCGATCCAGGATTCTATATCTTTTTTTACTTGTTCTATGTTCATTAGAAGAAAGGTAGTTTGGATTTTTGTGTGGTTTCGAGATTGCTTTTGATAAGTTCTGCAATCATATTGCGTTCGCTGAAACTCATGTTGAGCACATCTTCGTATGTGCCGCCACCGCGCATGTGCCATGACATTTTAAGACATTGAGCCTTCAAATCGTTTGCCTCCTTTTCCATGCGGTCCACTGTGGTGGAAATTTCTTCAGCCGATAGGTTTAGGAGGCTTGATCGAAAAAACTTGTTTGATCTAAGGTTACTGTTTGTTTGTATTCGTGTTCACAAGCCGCACACTTCATTTGTACAGGTTTAAACTCGCTGGTGTTGCGTTTTTCAATAATTAGATCTCGAATTTTAACAAACAATTTTCTATCGGTGTTGCGTAAAAATTCTTCAATGTGTGCAGGATCTGTTACCAGCACCTGTGGTGTTCTGACACTGGCAATGTTCCATTTCAATGCACTCACGGTTAGTTCTGTAATTTTTTGCAAGGCTTGATTTAGCATTTCAAGTTTTTGTTCATCGGGTAAATTGCTTTCAGGCACTGATTGTAACACCCGTTGTTCTTCAAACTGTTTTAAGTTTACATCGTTTTGATCACGATAGGTCATGGGTTGAAATGCTATTTCCAAGTCACCTTCTCGGAGCGGAGTCACATAGTCAGGCATTGTTAACCCATCTAGCACTATTCGTAAATCAATGGTGTATTCATCAGTGTTCTTGCACTCTGGGCATTCACTGTTGATTTCCATTTCGTGACCGTAACTGGCAATTCTGATGGCCACCAGGATGGAGTTAAGATCGGCTCCGGGCGCAGACCATGCATCCTTGATATCGGGGATACAACTTTGAATTACATTGACCACAGCCGATCCGTTGAACAGCGCATCAGGTGTACGATATGTGATTTCGTCGATGGCAGTCATGGGTAAAACTGGCAATTCTTTGTTTGGGGGCATGCTGATAGTGCCAGCAGGCCAAAATTTACCTTCAGAAGGCAGGCGCAGGTAAACTGACGGCTGTCGAAAATATTGTTTTAACGGGTTCGCAGATTGGGACATATATTGCCTATAAATATACTTCTACTTATAGGCAGAAATCATGGCAGATGAAAATATCACAGATGTACAGCGACAGTTAAGCGCCGCGATGCTTCAGGTTCAGAATGACCTGGCTCAATTTGGACGAGTGACGCAACAATCTGCTGATCAGTTAAAAGATGCTCAGATGAAGGCCAAGTATGGGTCTGAAAGTTTTACCAAAGGTGCTAACACAGCCGCACAGGCTCTAGGTGCATTGGCAGGCGCTGGTATCGAAAGCACCAAGGCCATGTACGAAGGCAAAAAAGGTGCTGCCGCTTTTAATTCTAGCCTTGACGAAATGGGCAAAGCGGCTGTGTTAGCAGGAAAAGCACTGACCTTGTTGTTGCCAGGCGGCATTGTGATGAAGGCAGTGATTGGTGGACTGACCATGGCCGCTACTGCTGCCATAGCCTATACCAAAGCTGCCAATGACATGGCTGACAAACTGTATCAAGGATACAGCAAACTACAAGAATCAGGTGCGGCAGCCAGCGACGGCATGACCGGAGTATTCAACGACGCCAAGAAACTGGGCTTGAGCATGAACCAGTTGGACAGTTATGTGTCACTGGTAGCGGCCAACAGTCAAGAACTTGCCTTGATGTCTGGGTCAGTAGCACAAGGACGCAAAGAATTTGCCAAGGTAGGAGAAGCATTAGAATCCAGTAGAGTCGGTTTCTTCAAGATGGGTATCACTCAGGAACAGCAAAACGAAGCCTTAATGCGTTATACAAAGAATCAAACTTTGGCAGGTCGTGCTCAGAACATGACCAGCAAAGAGATGGCCGATGGCGCTAGAGCATACATTTATGAACAAGACAAACTGACCAAACTCACTGGTATGAGCGCACAAAAGCAACAGGCTCTACTAGACAAGGCTAGAGAAAACGAACAGTTCAATGCTAAACTTCGTAGTCTTGAAATCAAAGGTGATAAAGAAAGTTTGGCAGCCGCTGAACGATTGAAACAAGGCCTAGTAATAGCTTCTCAGGCTGGCATTGAAGAAGCTTTTATGGCCTCAGTCAACGGCAACTTACGTAGTGCAGAAGCACAAAAAGCCAACATTAGTACTTTTGGCGAACTGGGTCGTTATGCTAGAGACCTAGAAGCAGGAACTGTACAAGCCGTAGGGGGATTCAAAAGAGTTACTTCTGCAGGTGCTAACTATGAAAAAACAATTGGCATACAGCGTAGTATGCTAGATTCAGGCACAGACAGTCAACTTAAAACAAGTCAGATGCAAAAATTGGCCCTGCTTGATCAAATGGATCAGGCTGCAATAGAAAAGAAAATTGCCGCAGACCAACTGAAGCAACAACAAGGTTTAGGCGATGCTGTTGCTAATCAATATGGCAGTTTAATAAAGACTCAACAAGACATTAATAAAAAATTAGAACAAGATGTTTTCAAAGGCATACCCAATGCTCTAGCCAACATGCAGAAACTAACTGGGGTAACAGACAAATTAGCCGATGGGTTTACTCATCTTACTAATGGTATTAACAAGTTGTTGAGAATAATTGGCCTAGGGGAAAAAGAAGACAAAGTCGCTACCAAACAAACTGAGATATCGGGGGTCGAAAAAGAATTAAAAACAGCGCAGGCCAATCAACAGATAGCAAAAACTCCTGAGCAAAAAGCCGCCGCTGATCGAGAAGTAAAATATTACAACGAAAAACTTGAGTTACTCAAGAAAGAAAAAGAAACCATATCTGAAGATGGAAAAAATGCAGCCTATGAAAAAGAAGTACTAAAACGTGCTGACGATGAAACAAAAATTAAAAAAGCCGCATTTGATAAAGCCTTTGCCACTGCCACTTTCAAACAAAAAATGGGCATTGGTATGGATGAAGATCAAAAAAAAGCCAAACAAGAATATCTGGCCGCAGTTGGCGAAGAGCGTGAGATCAGACGATCTAGCGGGTCAGGTAGCAAACGGCAGGCTGCAATTGAGTCACTTAAAAGTTCAGGTTTCACCCCTACCAAGCCACGAGATGCAACTGCGCCACAAGGTTCAACCAGAGAGAGTCTTGAACAGCAAGGTCTCAAACTCAAACAAGGTGATGTTCAAGCCCAAGGGGCTGAACTTAGCCCCAACATAATTGAACTGGCCAAGAATATACAGGAAAATATTAAAGGGTTTGGATATTTTAGTGGATTCAATGATAATTTTCATCAAGAAAAAGCATCTACAAGTAAACATACCAAAGGCCTGGCAGCAGACTTTACATTGGATAAAAAGCCTAGCCCTGAACAAGGTCAAGAACTTGTTACCTGGTTGAACAAACAAGGTGCTAGTTTAGCCATTGATGAATACAACAGCCCTACTGCCAAAGCCACAGGTGGGCATATCCACGTGGAAATTCCTACGTTTGCTGAGGGTGGCAATTTGGCCGCAGGCAAACTGGGCATTGCTGGTGAAGCAGGTCCTGAGTTTGTTGAAGGACCTGCTACTATTACCCCAATGGGAGACATAATGGGAGTGTTCAACAACATGGCCATGATGATGGGACAACAGGTGGGTGCAATTGACGAATTGATCAGAATTGCCAAGAACGGTAACGACATACAAACTAAGATCCTGCGTGTGCAACAGTAATCACGGTAAATAAACTACTATGGCAGATAAACAACAAGGCTGGCGCAAATACTTCAAGGTTGCAGACAACTCTGGAGTGCAAAGTCCTATATCAGGATCAAACCAATTTGGTTTACCAAACTATCCCCGGAACGACGGCAACGGTGGTTCGGCACAGGCAGACTTTGTGTTTCGCAACTATGCGTCTCGACTGCCAGAAGTTTACTCAGGTCACCCCAACCGTGTGGAACGCTACAACCAGTACGAAAACATGGACATGGATTCAGAAGTCAATGCCTGTTTGGATATCATTGCTGAGTTCTCCACACAACTGAGTGAAACCAACGGCACACCGTTTGATGTCAAGTACAACGACAAGCCCACTGATCACGAAATTGAAATTATCAAAAAGCAAATGCAACAGTGGGTCAAACTAAACAAACTAGACCAGCGCATCTTTAAACTGTTCCGCAACACCATCAAGTATGGTGATCAAGTGTTTGTGCGTGATCCAGAAACATTTGAAATGTACTGGGTGGACATGAGCAAGATCATGCGTATTATTGTGAACGAATCGGAAGGCAAGCGTCCTGAGCAGTATGTGATTCGTGACATCAATCCCAACTTCCAGAACATGACTGTGGCAGCCAAGACCACCACAGACTACATGACCAATCCTGTGACAGGTACCATATCAGGATCATCAAACTATACTATGCCCAACGGCGGTGCCGGAGGCGGAGTGGGCAACAGCAGATTCATGCAGGCCATGAACGAAGCCACAATTGATGCCAAGCACGTGGTGCATTGCAGTTTGAACGAAGGCTTGGATGTGTTCTGGCCTTTTGGTCGCAGTATACTAGAACAAATTTACAAGGTTTACAAACAGAAAGAACTGCTGGAAGACGCTATTCTTATCTATCGTGTGAGCCGTGCTCCTGAGCGCAGAGTGTTTAAAATTGACGTAGGCAACATGCCCAGCCACTTGGCCATGCAGTTTGTGGAACGTGTGAAGAACGAAATGCATCAACGCAGAATTCCTACCATGACAGGTGGCGGACAAAACATGATGGATAGCAGTTACAATCCACTTTCAATCAACGAAGATTACTTCTTTCCCCAAGGTCAAGACGGACGTGGAAGTTCAGTAGATGTGTTACAAGGTGGTGCAAACCTAGGCGAAATTGACGATTTAAAGTACTTCAACAACAAAATGGCCCGTGGTTTGCGTGTGCCCAGCAGTTACTTGCCCACTGGTCCAGACGATTCAGACCGTGCAATGAACGATGGAAAAGTAGGCACAGCACTGATACAAGAGTACAGATTCAACCAGTATTGTGAACGTTTACAAGCCTTGATTGCCCAGAAACTAGACGATGAATTCAAGATGTTCTTGAAATGGCGTGGGTTTAACATAGACTCGGGCCTGTTTAGCCTGGGCTTTAATGCACCTCAAAACTTTGCAAGTTACCGTCAAAGTGAACTGGACAACACACGTATACAAGCATTTTTACAACTAGAACCCCTGCCCTACATGAGCAAACGCTTTTTGCTTGAACGCTTCCTGGGCCTGACCGAAGGCGAAATCAAAGAAAACGAAGACATGTGGCGCGAAGAACGTGAAGATCCTGAACTCAAAGTTGCCGGCAGTGATCTACGTGCAGTGGGCATTAGCCCGGGTGCCATACAAACAGACATTGAAACTGGCGAAGAAATTGCTCAAATGGAGCCAGCAGGTGTGGGCACACCTGAGGTTGGGTCAGCACCAGCAGGTCCAGTAGTACCTGGAGGCGTGGGTGGCGCAGGCGCCCCGGCAGCATAAATATTCATATGATACTACATGAATTTTGGCACAAAGATCCTGAAGCCTATCAGGATCTAGCACAAGACAACAGCCAAACACAACTGGGCGATCTGCGTAAAACGCATCTAACCTTGCGTCAGTTAAACAAACTGCGCCGGATGAATGATGTGCGCACAGTTGAATACAAGGAAAAACTCAAATTGGTGCGTCAGCAGTATGCACCAGCTCCTGAAGCACCGGCGATGTAATTTATCGCCATTTTGGCCCCATAAACCGCTACTTTTTCTCCTAGTGTGTAAATAGCATTACACTTTACTTAATAGGAGTTTCCTTATGAACAGATTTGAACAATTGATCGAATACGTGATCAATGATGAAGACGCAAAAGCTCGCGAACTTTTCCATGACATCGTTGTGGCCAAGAGCCGTGAGATTTACGAAAACTTGATGCAAGAAGAAGCCGAAGAAGACCTCGATGAGTCTGCTGAGGAAGAACTTGACGAGTCCGATGAAGAAGACCTTGAAGAAGGCGCCATGGGCGGCGACGCCAGTAATGACTTGATCGACAACATCGAAGCCGATGAAGAGCAAGACATGAACATGGAAGGCGAAGACATGGACGACATGGACGACATGGACGATGGCGACATGGCTGACGACATGGGCGATGATGACATGGGCAGTTCTGAACCAGCCAGCAAAGACGACATTCTCAACTTAGAAGACAAATTGGACCAGTTGATGGCCGAATTTGAAGACCTGATGGGCGGTGACGACATGGGCGACGGTGACGGTTTTGGTCCTGAAGAAGGCGGCGACGCAATTGAAATGGACGACTCAGGCGAAATGCAACCAGGCATGATGGAAGCAATTTCATTAAAGGCTGCACCAAAGCCAGTCACCAGTGAAGAAGGCGGCGTTAACAAGAGATCTACAGTATCTGCAAACTCAGGTGCTAAAGGTCCAATTGGCAGCACAGTCAAGCCAGTACACGCAGGTGGTGAAGGCGGTGGCAAGCACGATGCGGCCGGTGCCTACAGCAACCAGACTAAAGACTTGATAGGCGATTTCCAGAACAAAGCTGGCGCCAGCATGAAAGGTCAAAAGCCTGCTACCAAGCCACACTTGGCTCAAGCAACAGGTGTTAACACAAAGAGCCCAGTCGCTCGCAGTTAATACATGAAAACACTAAGAGAACAACTTACCTTTAATCAGGCCAACATTCAGGTTCTAGAAGAATCTGGACCGGATGGTCACGGTAAAAATCTCTATTTAAAAGGCATCTGTATTGAAGGCAACAAGCGCAATGCAAATGACCGCGTCTACCCCATGCACGAAATCAGCAAGGCAGTCAACACAATTAATGAGCAAATCAAAAGTGGTAACTCAGTGTTAGGTGAAGTGGATCATCCGGATGATTTGAAAATTAATCTAGACCGTGTGTGTCACAGCGTTGAAGGTATGTGGATGGATGGCGATACTGGATGTGGAAAGTTAAAGATTTTACCAACCCCAATGGGTGAGTTGATCAAGACTTTGTTGACATCAGGTATAAAACTTGGAGTATCAAGTCGTGGCAGCGGCAACGTTGACGACAGAACAGGACATGTAAGTGACTTTGAAATAGTCACTATAGATGTAGTTGCTCAACCCAGCGCACCCAATGCATACCCTAAAGCAATATATGAAAGTCTCATGAATATGAAGTACGGTCATAGACTGTTAGAGGTAGCCAAGGAAGCGGGCGAAGACAACAAAGTGCAGAAGTATCTCAAAAATGAAGTTGTAAAACTCATTAGAGAACTCAAGATCTAAGGAGAATCTACTAATGTTAGATGCAATCAAACCATTGTTAGATAGCGACCTGATCACCGAGGAAACTCGTACAGAGATCACAGAAGCTTGGGAAGCCAAGTTAAGTGAGGCTCGTGAACAGGCTCGTGCAGAACTACGTGAAGAGTTCGCACAACGCTATGAGCATGACAAGACAGTGATGGTAGAGGCTTTGGATAAAATGGTAACAGAAGGTTTGGCCGCAGAAATTGCCCAGGTAGCCGCTGAAAAGCGCAACTTGAGCGAAGACCGTGTCAAGTTCCAACACAAGATAAAAGAGTCAGCACAGAAGTTTAACGGCTTCTTGGTGACAAAACTTGCAGAGGAAATTGGCGAATTGCGCAAAGACCGTAAGATGCACACAGAAGGACTAGCAAAACTAGAAAACTTCATGGTGCATGCATTGGCTCGTGAAATTCAAGAGTTTGCCGCAGACAAACGTGACGTGGTGGAAACAAAAGTCCGCCTGGTACGTGAAGCCCGCGCAAAACTTGAAACACTCAAGGTACGTTTCGTAAAAGAAAGTGCTGAGAAAATGAGTCAGGCTGTGAGCCGTCATCTAAAGACAGAACTTTCACAATTGCAAGAAGACATCAAAATTGCTCGCGAGAACAATTTTGGTCGTCGTATCTTTGAAGCATACGCAAGTGAATTTGGTGCTACTCACCTAAATGAGAAAGCAGAAGTTCGCAAGTTGTATAGTGCATTGTCAATCCGTGACAAGCAATTGGCGGAAGCCATCCGACTTGCACAACGAGCCAAAGTTGTTGTGGAGTCAAAAGAACGTGAAATACGTATAATCAAAGAATCCAATGAGCGCGAAAGCACCATGGAAATGTTGCTTGCACCTCTCAACCGAGAGAAGCAAGATGTTATGCGTAATTTGCTTGAAAGCGTACAAACAACCCGTTTGAAAAACGCATTCGAAAAGTATCTGCCAGCAGTATTGGAAGACCGCTCTGTAAAAGCCTCAAAAGTGATTACAGAAAACGTTTCAGTAGCAACTGGGGATAAATCTGTTCCAAGTGGTCAGCAGGAAGATCGTAGTAATGTGATCGACTTAAAGCGCCTGGCAGGGTTATAATTAAATAAGGAGACTTAAATGTCACAAGAACTATTAGAAAGCCGCTGGGGCGAGACCAAAGAAGCATTGCTCGAAGGTTTAAACGGCTCCAAGCGCAACAGCATGGGCGTTATCCTTGAGAATACACGCAAGTATTTGAAAGAAAACGCAAGTGCTGGTTCCACAGCATCTGGCAACATTGCCACACTTAACCGTGTGATTCTGCCAGTGATCCGTCGTGTTATGCCAACCGTTATTGCTAACGAATTGGTAGGCGTTCAGCCAATGACAGGCCCGGTTGGTCAAATCCACACTCTGCGTGTTCGTTACGCACAGTCATTGACTGACACATCAGCAGCCGCCACAAGCGTGTCCGCTGGTCAAGAAGCATTGTCACCATTCACGATTGCACAAGCATACTCCACAGTTCCACGCGATACTGCTACTGCTACCAACTATACTGGTAACAACACAGCGACCATGGAAGGCACAGGCGGTAAGCAAATTTCTGTGCAAATCTTGAAGCAAGCCGTTGAAGCTCGCACACGTAAGTTGCAAGCACGTTGGACTTTTGAATCTGCACAAGATGCACAAGCCATGCACGGTATTGATGTTGAAGCAGAAATTATGGCTGCTTTGGCTCAAGAAATTACTGCTGAAATCGACCAAGAGATCCTCTTGAGCCTGCGTTCATTGGCAGCAACTGAGTTCACATACAACCAAGCAACCGTTTCAGGTACTGCTACATTCGTTGGTGACGAACACGCCGCATTGGCTGTTTTGATCAACCGTGTTGCTAACTTGATCGCCCAACGCACACGTCGTGGCGCTGGTAACTATGCTGTTGTGAGTTCTGCCGCACTCACAGTGTTGCAGTCTGCAACTACTAGTGCTTTTGCACGTACCACAGAAGGCACATTCGAAGCACCTACAAACACCAAGTTTGTTGGTACATTGAACGGCGCCATGCGTGTGTTCGTTGACTCTTATGCAGCTGATACAACACCAGTGTTGGTTGGTTACAAAGGTTCTTCAGAAGCAGACGCTCCAGCATTCTACTGCCCATACATTCCATTGATGAGTTCAGGCGTTGTGTTGGATCCAAGCACATTCGAGCCAGTCGTGTCATTCATGACACGTTATGGTTACATTGAGTTGACAAACACTGCATCGTCTTTCGGCAATGCTGGTGACTATGTTGGCGAGATCGCTGTGTCTAACCTTTCATTCTCCTAATCAGAGAAACTCCCAGGGATGGGAAGGCAAGAAACCTGCTTCGGCAGGTTTTTTGTTGGCCGTATAATATTTTAAAATACGCACATAAATTTTATATCAATCATGATATATACAAACAACACTTTTACAGCCGGGAATTTCAATCCTTGCTGACTTTTCAAATAAATACTCTAACATGAAAATATTTCGAAATTCTCCCAAAGACACCTGGATGGTATTGTATACTGTGACATTAGGACTATTACCTTTTGCAATAATTTCCGCTGATCTTGACTTTGTTTGGTGGCTAGTAATACTGCCATTCCAAGCATGGTTGATTTGTAATTTGCAAAATGCACCATTGCATCATCACTCACATTGGTCTACATTTAATAATAAAAAAGCAAATGCAATCTATGAATTAATGTTGAGCATGATAAGTGGGGTAGCACACCAAACCTGGAAATGGAATCATCTTACACATCATGTTCATGTAAACGATCATCCAGTAGATGGCAAAACAAAAGACCCAGTGTCAGTGTTTAAAAACGGCAAAAATGGCAAAGTAGAAAACTTTTGGAAATTTTGTTTTCGAGGAACAGTCGACTCCATGTTTACAGCAAACATGGCTGCCATGTTTGCAGGGACAGTTCATTCAGGAAAACCCTCAGCAGTATACAATCACAAACAAAACACTATAGAAGTCTTGTCCTATATGGTGTATTGTATAGCGATCTTTGCAGTAGATTTTAATTTTGGAATGTGGATGATGGTGGTATACTTTTTAGCACATTTTCTTAACTATGCTACCAGTTACGGCGAACATTGGGGAGTGCTAGATCGCAGAGGTGATACCACGCAAGACAGTGTTGGAATTTATTCAACATGGTACAACTGGATTGGATTTGGTGCAGGATATCACCAAGAACATCACAACAAACCGGGCATACACTGGACCAAGTTGCACACATTAACTCCTAATATGCATCCTGATCGTAAGACTGTCAAGTCCATGCATATTTTTAATGCACCTTACTGGTCACATTTTAAATTGTTGTTCAAACATTAAACTTTGTACCATGACAGGTATTGAGCAATCTTCTTGGTAACACTGGCCCAGTCACCGCGTGTGGGTTGTCTAAACAGAGTGGCTGTGCTGTACCAAGGACTATTGTTGCGATCCAACAACCAACGCCAGTCTTGACCGTATTGATTCAACATAACCCAGGTGGGTCTACCTAGTGCCCCGGCAAGATGACTAATAGCCGTATCTACAGATATCACAACATCCATGTGCATGATCAAGGCCGCTGTGTCAGCAAAACTAACAATTGATCCTGGATACCCAGTGACTCCAGCTGCGGTCAATTGCGCTTCTTCTTCGGGTAACACATCAACTTGTAGGTTAACCCATTCGTATTGAGGATTGGATTGAATCATTTCTAGTATCACTGGAAACGGCACACTCTTGTGTTGATGTATCCAAGAATCCTTTCGACCACTCCAACTCACACCCACACGCATGCGTTTTTTGGGACCTAGTCTATCCTGCCATGCTTTTGTCAATTCCGGGTTAGCAGTAAGATAATTTTGCATTTTTGGCAAGTTATCTAGTGTTATACCTAGAATGCCGGGGATACTCATGATGGGAACCCAGTAATCAAACTCACCCATGTCTTCGTTGTATCTACCAGTGTGTTCTATAATGTTGCTCTGACTCAGCAACGGGATCAATCCGTCAGTCACTTGTAGTTTGACTCGAGCCCCCATGGCATGTAAATTAAAAATAAATCTTGAAAACTGAATACAGTCCCCATGCCCTTGCTCGCCCACAACCAAGATAGTTTTGTCTCGAATATCTTCACCACGCCAACGAAGTTGTGAGAACTTTGGCTCAGTGCCTTGCAGGTGTTCAAACTGCCAGCGAGTTTCGTATTGTGCCCAACCACGAGTGTAATCTCCGGTGAGCAAATATGCCACTGCTAAATTAAACTGTGCAGTGATATTGGAAGGATCCAGTAGAATAGAATGTTGTAAAAATGGTATAGCACGTCGAGGATGACCCAGTTCACGCATGACGTTGCCATAGTTGCAAAACGCTGGAGCATTGTCTGGATCTTCCACCAGGACCTGTGCATAGCATTTGAGTGATTTTTCAGGTTCGTGATTGGCACGATACTGATTGCCTTGTTCAATTAAGTCTACTTGTTGTTGATTCATAGGGATATTTACGCCGTGGTGACACTGTATTTTACATTTTCGCTAAATACTTGTCAACACAATACGGTGTTTTATGCAGGTTTCCCCTGCGTAGCGGCTAGAACCCGCATTGGGCTTCTATAAGGAGAAATCAAATGGGAAGAGCTCTTAAAATTCAAAAAAACAACGTTGGTGCCGGTACCACTGTTTCTGGATCAAATCCAGTAGTAACAACTTATAATCAAACTGTTTTAGCAGACGCTGGATTTCCTAACTTTGGATCGCTGACTAATCCAGCATTCAACACGCCAGTTCAAACACTAGATAGAACTCAATTCTTGGGTGTGGTTGGTGGTTCACCTGCTACTAGTACTGCAAGTGCTACATTTCCAGAAGTTGCCGCATTGGTAAACATTTTACTTGTTGACGGAACAGATTCGCAAACAGCCACAAGTTCATACACAGGTCGTCTCATACGCCAAAAAGGTTCACACAAGTTCCTGGTAGCTGCAACTGGTGCAACTATTGCTGATGAAGATATGTTGGTCGGACAAGCATACCAAATTGCCTCTCTCGGCTCAACAAATTGGCAAGCAGTTGGTGCTGGTACTAATGTTGCAGTCGGTGACATATTCACATGCACAGCAGATGCTGGCGCAGGCACAGGCACAGTTTTCGCAGTTGGTCAGTGTGTGTTATCAAACACAGCCACTCCAACAGCCGGTAACATGAGTATTCAGTATTCCACAGGTGACTCAGCCGCGGTGTTTGCCAGTTACATCACCAACAAGTGGGTGCGTGACTGGAACGGTATGACTTATGGCAACTATAGCAACAGCAACTTTGGTCAGAATATTCAAAGCAATGAAAATCAGTATGTGGCCAACTTCTTCACAGACGAAGGCAACGTGACTGTTTCTGGCGGTGAATTGTCTGGCACCACATCTGTTGACAATCCAACAATTCAATTGGCACAGATTGCCAGCGTTACAAGTTAATTTGTAATCCCCAACAATCCTCCTGGCTATATACTGGGAGGATTTTTTATGGCCGCGGCATTTGTGTTGGGTAACGGTGTGAGCCGTCAATCAGTAGATTTAAATCAATTAAAACCATTGGGTACCACCTATGGATGCAATGCCATCTATCGTGAGTTTGTTCCTGACGTGTTGATCAGCACAGACACTCCAATTAGTGAGCGTATTCAATCTGAAGGCTACAGCCAACAGCATGTTCACTACACCAGAAACCCCTTGCCAGACTCGGGCTCAAGACGAATAGCACAAAAGTATTTTGGATTCAGTTCAGGACCGGTGGCAGTGGCACAAGCCGCACTGGATGGCGCTGTTGCTATCTATCTTGTGGGATTTGACATGGGCCCCACACGCAACGGTAGATTCAACAACTGCTATGCCGACACAGAATTTTATAAAAAAAGTTCGGCTAATCCTACTTTTGCCGGTAACTGGACAAATCAATTAAAAACCATTGCGCGGGATTTTCCAACGACCAGTTTCTTTAGAATAACTGGTGACACAACTGCTGAAATACGTGACCTACTGGGTGTGGCAAATCTAGCACACATGACCATGGCAGACTTTCAAAATCGCGTTGTAACAAAAGAAATATAGCCAAAACTTAGATCCTATAGTTTAGGTAAATATCTTAAGAGGATATGAATTACCAATGGCTCAACAAATAATCATTGTTGGAGAAGTTGCAAATGACGGCACAGGAGAGTCATTACGCAATGCTTTCACAGCAGTAAACGACAATTTTACTCAAATTTGGAATATTGGACCAGTTGGCAGTCAGGTGCTGATAACTGGCAATGTGATCTCAACCTCAGTTACCAACCTAGGGCTGACCCTGGCCGGCAACGGCATTGGTAACATACAGGCCAATAGTACTATTGTTCCTGGCACAGCAGGTGTTTATGATCTTGGCTCTTATGATCGACCATTCCAGTACATCTATGGCGATTACCTTGTGGGTAACGGTGCATTAATTACTGGAATTGTGGCCAACTCCAGTTACAACAATGCCAATGTAGCAGCCTTTTTGCCCACGTACACAGGTAATTTGGTCAGCCTAACAGGCCCAGTTATAACCACAGCCAACGTCATAGCCGGTAATATTATTACCGGAGGCTTCTTGGGAGTGACTGGTAACATCACAAGTGTGGCCAATATCACCGGCAACAACTTAATCAGTACAGGCCGCGTTTCTGCTGTTGGTAACATAACCACCACCGCCAATGTTGCTGGCAATTATTTCATTGGCAATGGTGCTTTCCTAACAGGTATCACAGCAACAAATATTGCAGCCGCGGCATTAACTGGGACAAACCTAAGTTCAAATGTATTATACTCAAGTCTACAAGTTGTAGATGATTTACTGTATCTTGATGTGGTTGGTAATGTAACAACTCAGGGTAGATTCATTGGATCGGGTGCCGGATTAACAAATATACCAGGAGCCAATGTAACTGGACAAGTTGCCAATGCCGCAGTAGCAGGCACAGTTTATACCAATGCCCAACCAAACATTACCAGTGTTGGTACACTAACTTCGTTAACCGCAACTGGTAATATTGCCGGCAATTACTTTATTGGTAATGGTGCATTACTAACTGGTATATCAACTTCGGGCGTAAATGCCAATGCATTGATTGGTGATGTTTTAAGTTCAAATGTACTGTATTCAAGTCTAAAAGTTGTAGATGATTTATTATACCTAGATGTGGTTGGTAATATCACAACCACTGGACAGTTCGTTGGATCAGGTACTGGGTTAACAAACATACCCGGGGCTAACATAACTGGTACAGTACCTAGTGCCACTGGCGCTGTGACAGCAGGAACCGTAACCGCAGCCGCACAACCAAACATTACCAGTGTTGGTACACTAACTTCGTTAACCGCAACTGGAAATATTACAGGCAACTACTTCATTGGTAACGGCTCACAACTAACTGGTATAAATGCGTCAAGTGTTAGTGCCAATGCGTTGACGGGTAGCACACTCAGTGCCAATGTATTAAATTCAACACTGGTATCAGTTGGCAATCTAAACAACTTAAGCGTGGTTGGTAATGCCACCGGTGGCAATTTCTTAACTGCTGGAGTGGTAAGTGCCACCGGTAACATTACAACCACAAATTACTTTATTGGTAACGGTCGTCAACTGACTGGAATTCAAGCAAGTGAAGTTGGTGTACTAGCCAATCTAAGTGTGACCGGTAATACTCAAACCGGCAATCTACTCACCGGTGGTACAATAAGTGCAGTTGGCAATATCAGGACCACCGGTAACGTTTCTGGCAATTACTTCATTGGTAACGGTTCACAACTAACAGGTATCATAGCCTCTGCGGGCGCCGCAATCACAAACGGCAACAGCAACGTCACAGTCAATGCAAACGGTAATGTCACTGTTGGGGTAGTCGGTACTAGCAATGTTGCAGTATTTGCCAATACTGGCGTTTATGTTAATGGCCTAGTATCAGCCACTGGCAACATCACTGGCAATTACTTGCTGGGCAACGGTGCGTTTATAACTGGATTACCTGCAGGATACTCAAATGCTGATGTAGCCAACTACTTGCCAACATATTCTGGCAACCTGGTCAGTCTTACAGGACCGGTAACAACCACAGCAAATATCACAAGTGGCAATGTATTAACAGGTGGGTTGATAAGTGCTGTGGGCAATGTCAGTGGTAATTATATTCTTGGTAACGGTGCGTTACTGACTGGTGTTATCACAAGTGTAGCCAACATCAACAACGGCACAAGTAATGTGACCGTGGTCAGTTCGGGTGGTAATGTCACTATTGGAGTCAACAGTACATCAAATGTAGCGGTGTTTGCCGCAACAGGCGAATACATCACAGGCAAATTGAGTGCCAGTGGCAATGTTACGGGTGGCAATTTAACAACCGGTGGATTGATTAGTTCCGGTGGAACTATAACTGGTTCTAGTTTATTAGGTTCAGTGGCATCTCTAAGTGGAAATGTCACTGGTGGCAATGTCCTGACAAGTGGATCAATATCTGCAACCTCTACAATTACCTCAGCAGCCAACATCACAGGCGGCAATGTATTGACAGGTGGTGTTGTTAGTGCTACAGGCAATGTCAGTGGTAATTATATCCTTGGTAATGGTTCGTTACTGACTGGTGTTGCGGCGTCAAGTGTGAATGCTGATGCACTGGTTGGCAATACATTGAGTTCAAATGTTCTATTCTCAAGTCTCACAAGTGTTGGTACACTGGCCAACCTAAGCGTCACAGCCAATGTCACAGGTGGCAATTTGTTGACTGCTGGGTTATTATCAGTAACCAGCACAATCACAAGTGCGGCAAACATAACTGGTGGTAATATCCTAACAGGTGGTCTGATCAGCGCCACTGGTAATATCATTGGTGGCAATGTGTATACCAGTGCTATTCAACCTGCCAGCGGTGCATTAACAATCTCCACAGCCTCGGGTAATTTGAATCTACAGCCGGCTGGCAATATTGTTTTGGCCAATACCATTATTACTGGTGTTGCATATCCACAACAAGACACAGATGCTGCCAGCAAGATATATGTTGATAACCTTGCCACAACTGGCATCACTTATCACCAAGCAGTGGCAGCGGCCACCACGACCACATTGGCCACCACCACTGGTGGTTCAATCACATATACTCAACCCAATGGTGTGGCCAATGGCATTGGTGCGTTGCTACAAACAACTGGCTCATTCAACTTGATTGACACTGCCAATGTACAGACCGTTGGCACACGAATCTTGGTCAAGAACGAAGCCAATTCTGTATTCAATGGTGTGTATACTTGGTCCAATGCCACAGCAATTGTACGTTCAACTGATGCTGATCAATATGGCGCAAGCAGTACAGAAGAGTTGAGTATCAACGACTACTTCTTTGTGTCAGGTGGCAATGTCAATAAAGGTAGTGCTTATGTGGTTGATGCACCTGCAGGTACAATCACTTTTGGCACATCAAATATTGCGTTTGCTCAGTTCAGTAGTTCACAAACTTACACAGCCAATACCAGTGCTGGTCTGAGTTTATCAGGCACAGTGTTTAATGCCAAGGTAGATCAAAATACCACAGCGTTTGACGGTAGTGGAAATATCATTGTCAAGGCCGGTGCTAATCTCACAACACCAAATATTGGAGCTGCAACTGGTACAAGCCTAAGTGTCACTGGCAATATCACTGCTGATTATATTATAGGTAATATTGGTGCAGTAACTGGTCTTCTTGGCAACACAATTGACATGGGTTCTAACACCTCAGGTCAGTTGGTTAGCAACGCGGTGACATTGACTACCTCGACCACAGTAACAAACGGAATTGCCTTGCTCAATCAGGTTTTAGGAAAATTAGTTCCACCAGCACCCCCTAACTTTCCAGGTGGTAACACCATCACATTGTCGGGTATTGCAACATACCGCATGGCCAATATCACACAGGTAGACAACACAACTGGTGCCAATCGAGCAGTGGCCGCAGGAACATCAGTAGCCAACGTGCTTAGAGTAGCAACCTATGCAACCAACACCGTGGCCAACGTGGGTCCTGGTGATGCAGGAACTATTACCGCAGTTCGCAATGGTGCAAACGTAGGTAATGTAACTCTCAATGCAGGTGCAAGCCCATCGGGTAACGGTACCTATGGCAGTAACCTTGTGATCAGCAACAACTTTGATTACAATTCAGCCAACGCCAATATCACAGCAGGTTTCTGGTATGTATTTTCTGCCAGAGTGAGTGGTGCATCCGCACCTCCAGGCTGGAACGAAGTATACATTGCTGATTCCAGTACAGGCAATACCAATACCACAGTTTGGTACTACGACAATTCAAGTCCGTCGACTCCGGCATTTAGTTCAACCACAATGACGCCACCAGGTTCGGCAAACGTGTTGTACAGCAGTACCATACCTCACTACACCAACAACAACAATTTTACCATTGCGTTTACAGTGGCCAACATCAGTGGTAACACTTATCCTACTGCTAACACGTTGGCTTCAGGATCAAGTGGCGGTGCATTTGCGGCACCATCAACTATTAACTACAACGGATCAAACATTGGTAGTAATGTGTTGAATTCCTTTGCCAGTGCCACCGCAAACACCACGGCCAGCATCACAACAGGCTTTGGTGGTAGTTCAACTGGTCCAAGTATGAGTGTGAACAACAGTTACGCAACTGGTACACTCACGTTGACCTCTGCTTTGGCAAATACTGTATTATACAAATCAGGTAGTGCTGTGGCAGTTGATGAGGCCAATGTGGTAATTGGATCCACTATTGGTACAGGGTCTGGCAATGCGTATAGAATTGCAAATCCAGGTTCAGGAAGCACGCCTGCCTACTCTGGATCAGAAGCCGCATTCGACAGTCAAAACGGCCCGCTACAAACTTATGATGCGGTGGTAGTCGGATCAGGAAGTCAAGGCATACTAAAACACGACCAAACCAATTATGCAACCGGTTATTTGCCAGCAGGTCCAAATCTAAGTGCCGGTCGTTCGGGCACACAATATTTTACATTTAAATTTGTGCGAACCGCAGTATCAAAATTTGATATTAGATACACCGGTAACGTTGCAGGTATATGGGTAGCGTTACCTGGTTCGGTAATAGATTCTAGTTCCGGCGCCAATGGCTGGATCAACATGGCAGTGGCGTATGGTGGTGCAGGTTATCCAGGAGTCAACGCTCCGGGTAATGGTAGCGATGGATGCGCACTGGGAGGCATAGTGAGTTTGAATACATCTGTATCCAACAGTAGTAAAACTTGTACCTTTGGTACAGTCAGCAGTAGTAGTACCGCAACAAACGAAATTTATGTGAGAATAGCATTGTCTTCTGGACAAAGTGTGACTGCATTGACATTACAGACTGCGAGCAACTAAATGGCAATATCCACAGCACAATACATAGACCTGCTATTTAAAAAGTTACAAGGTGTGGCCAAAACAGCCACCGCTACACAAAAGAGTGCCAGTAACGAAAGCATTGCCAGCCCTGCCTTGTTGCGTGGCGACATTGTTTGGACCCAGTCAGGGCAAATTCCTGGTACAGCACAGGTAGTATCTGGAGTAACTCAAGGTTATCTTACCACCAGCAGAATTGAATGCACCGCAGATACCACTGTGCCCACAATTGGTGGTATCTATCCCACTTGGTTGACCAACTTACAATATTGGATTCCCCAAGAATTTGGGTCAACTTGGCCTGTAAAGGTCTGGGTAGACAACACCGGCGCTGCAGATCCTACATCGACAGGCACACAAATCTTTGCCCCAGGCATTGGAGGTGTGGGTGAATTCTTCTTTGACACACAAGCCGGTGTACTAAACTTCATTGGTGAAACCATACCAAGTACACTTACTGCCGGCAAAAGCATTTTTATTACAGGTTATAGATATGTAGGACTGCTGGGAGTTACAAATTTACCAAGTGCCAACATTGGTAATATTCAGATCACCGGTAACACCATTGCAACACTAAATGCCAATGGTGACTTGGTTTTTGATCCTGATGGTAGTGGCAATGTTAGAATACTTGCAAATACGTCAGTCACAGGTAATATAACTGCATCTGGATTTGTAAGTGCCACAGGTAACGTAACTGGCAACTACTTTATTGGTAATGGTAGTCAGTTAACCGGCGTTGCTGCCTCTAGTGTCAATGCCAATGCGTTAATTGGCGATACATTAAGTTCAAATGTTTTATATTCGAGCCTGACTCAAGTTGGTACGTTGTCTAATGTATCAATTTCTGGCAATGTTGTCGGCGGAAATGTCCTGACTGGTGGATTGATATCCGCAACATCAACAATTACCAGTGCGGCCAATATCACCGGCGGTAACATATTAACAGTTGGCCTAGTGTCTGCAACAGGTAATGTTTACGGCAACGCAATACTGTCCAACAACTATTACTATGCCAACGGAACACCAGTACCACCTGGGGTCACGTATACCGCCGCAACATCGCCGCCGGTCTCATCCAAAGTAACAGATCAGTGGTACGATACTGCCAGTGACGTATTGTATGAATATATCTTTGATGGAACCAGCGACTATTGGGTTGACACTACGTCACCTGCGTTTGCTGGCGGAGTAGTTGCCAATGTGGCAATTTCTGGTACTCTTATACCAATTGCAAATGTCACCTATGACATTGGTACCAGCAGTGGGTATTTCCGCAACACCTACACACAAAATCTCTATACCAACAACAGATTACCAGCATACAACATGCCCTTGGGTGCTGTGGTACAAACAGTGATGAGTTCGAGCCTGGGCGGCAGTATCACAAACAGCACATCTTATGTTGATGTCACCTATGCAAATGTAACCATCACACCATCTAGCGCAACCAGCAAAATTTTAATCATGGCCACTGGTACTAGTGAGTTTAGTGCTGTATCGGGGTTTGGTGTTACCTCCTTTACTCAATTAGTACGAGGCGCCAGTACAAGTTTACAAGTTCAAAATACTGGAACATCAGGTGCAGGTGGTGTTGATGCTGGTATAATAGGTGCTATTTCCTATAGTTATATGGATGCACCGGGAACTACCAGTGCTGTGACTTATAAGTTACAGCAAAAAGTATCTACAGCCAGTAGCACATTAACCAGCACAAATATTTGGTTGATAGCACAGGAGATTGCCGCATCATGATAACTGTATTTCATGCTATTCAAAGTCTAGTGCCAGGCGCAGAAGTCAGTGTGAGCATATACGATCAGGCCATAACCTGGCACCAGCCTGCGACTGCCCCAGTGACTGTGGAACAAATAAAACAAGAACAACAGCGTTTACAACAGGCCTATGACTGGAACGAGTATCAAAGAAATCGCGCTAGAGAATATCCCACTATCCAAGAACAACTGGATGCCTTGTATCATGCTGGCGTGTTTCCTGAAGAAATGGCAGCTAGAATACGAGCAGTAAAAACAAAATATCCGCGCTCTTTGCCTGATCACACACACCCCGTAGAACAAACCGCACCAACTATGTCAGTTGAAGCATGGCTGGCCCAAGAAGCAACAAAAACAACTGCCGATCAGTTGTTAGCACAACAACAACGATCAGCCGCGCCCATGACTCGAGAAGAGTGGCTGGCGTCACAAACCGCAATAGCAACTGAAAATAATTCCACATCAATTGGTGATGCCACTGTGGTCCGCACCATGACCACACAAGAATGGTTGGCAGAACAAACAAAAATGACCCCTGACCAGTGGCTGGCACAACAGCAACAATCGGCCGCGCCTATGACTCGAGAACAGTGGCTGGCTTCGCAGGTTGAAGTCAAAACGGTGCACAGCGCAACACCTACAAACATGGTCACGGTGACTCGTACCATGACCACAGAAGAGTGGTTGAGGGAGCAAGCATCCATGTTAAATAGTCAAACGATGACACGAGAACAGTGGTTAGAACAACAAAAAACTCAGGATCAACCTCGAAAATTGACCCGTGAAGAATGGCTTGCAGAGCAAGCAAACGTAGGAAATTAGTATAAGAATGCTAGGAATAGGAATTTTTTGTTCCGGCATAAGTAGAGTATAAGACCAAACAGGAGGAATTATGGCCTTTCCAGTATCACCCACAAACGGACAAGTAACGGTAGTAAACCAAGTATCTTACCAATACTCTAGCGCAACCAATTCATGGACTAGAATTCTTTCTACAGCCAACGTCATCACAGCCAACACAATTGCTGTGAACGGTGCGCTTACAGTAGGAACCACAATCTCGGCCACTGGCAACATCAGTGTAGCAGCCGGCAATTTCTTTATTGGTAATGGTAGCCAACTGACCGGTGTTGCGGCTTCTAGTGCTGGCTTCCCGGTTAGTGCTGGAAACAGCAATATTGCGGCAAGTCCCAACTCTAACATTGCTATCTCTGTTGGCGGAACTGCCAACGTGGCGGTGTTTGCTACAACAGGCGAATACATCACTGGTGTACTCAGTGCAAGTGGAACAATTACTGGTGGCAACTTGGCAACTGCTGGTACAGCAAGTGCTACAGGTAACATAACTGGCGGCAACATTTTGACTGGCGGACGGATAAGTGCCACAGGTACCATAACTGGCACAAGTCACCTGGGTGCAGTGGTTTCTGTAACTGCAAACGTTACAGGTGGCAATGTACTAACAGGTGGCCTGATCAGTGCTACCAGTACGATCACTTCAGCAGCCAACATCACTGGTGGCAATGTGTTAACAGGTGGATTGATTTCAGCAACTGGCAACGTTGATGGTAACTTTATCAACGGCAACGGTTATTTCTTAACAGGTATTATTACATCAGTAGCCAACATCAATAATGGCACATCAAATGTGAATATTGCCGCAGCCAATGCCAACATTACTGTGAGCGTTAATGGCACATCAAACGTGGCAGTTTTTGCCACAACAGGTGAATACATCACTGGTGAATTGAGTGCAAACGGCAACGTAACCGGTGGCAATATCCTAACAGGTGGACTAATCTCAGCAACATCAACTATCACTTCGGCTGCCAACGTAATCGGTGGCAATTTAGCTACAGGTGGACTAGTAACTGCAACTGGCAACATCACAGGTGGTAATGTATTGACTGGTGGCCTAATCAGTGCCACAAGCACAATCACTTCAGCAGCCAACATCACTGGTGGCAACGTGTTGACAGGCGGTCTTGTCAGTGCCACAGCCAACGTTACAGGTGGCAACTTGATTACAGGTGGGTTGATATCAGCAACTGCCAACGTAACCGGTGGCAATATTTTAACAGGTGGCCTGGTCAGTGCCACGGGCAATGCCATATTTGGAAATATCAGTACTTCAGGATCAGGCGGCAACATTTCAGGCGCCAACGTAATTTCTGGAACAACACTCAGTGCTTCGGGCAACGTAGTTGGCGGTAACATAACCACAGCAGGACAAATCACAGCAACTGGCAACGTGACTGGTAGTTTCTTTATTGGTAACGGTTCACAATTAACAGGTGTCACAGCGAGTAGTGTAAATGCCAATGCTCTGACGGGTAATACTCTAAATCCAGGTGTAATAAACTCAAGTCTAACATCAGTTGGTAACTTGACTAGTCTGAGTGTTGTGGGCAACACTGTTGGTGGTAACTTCCTGACTGCTGGTTTAATTTCAGCAACATCAACAATCACTTCAGCAGCCAACGTGACGGGTGGCAACTTGACCACTGCTGGTTTGGTAACTGCAACAGGCAACATCACAGGTGGTAATGTACTAACTGCTGGTTTAATTTCAGCAACATCAACAATCACTTCAGCAGCCAACGTGACGGGTGGCAACTTGACCACAGCAGGACTTGTTACTGCTACCGGTACAATCACTTCGGCAGCTAACATCACAGGTGGCAACATTTTGACTGCTGGCATAATGAGCAGTACCGGTAACGCCATACACGGCAACATTTTAACTGCTGGCATTATATCTGCCACATCAACTATTACAAGTGCTGCCAACGTGATTGGTGGTAACGTATTGACTGCTGGATATGTTTCAGCAACAGGTAACGTAATAGGTGGCAATGTAACAACTGCTGGTTTGATATCAGCAACATCAACTATCACCAGTGCTGCCAATATAACTGGTGGCAATGTGCTGACAGGTGGATTAGTAAGTGCCACAGCCAACGTAACAGGTGGCAATTTGATCACCGGTGGTGCAATAACTGCAACTGCCAACATCACAGGTGGTAATGTACTAACTGCTGGTTTAATTTCAGCAACTGGCAATATCCAAGGTGGCAATGTAAACACCAACCAAATTCGCAACGTAAGTGGCAACCTGACCATTGGTGTCACTGCTGGTAATTTGTTGATACAACCCGCTGGTAACATTGTATTGAGTGCAAATACCTGGATCAACAACCTCAATTATCCTTTTGCTTCCTCAGATGCGGCAACCAAAGAATACGTTGATAACCTTGCCACAACAGGAATTACATATCACCAAGAGGTATCGGTGGCCACTATCTCTAACTTGGCCACTGCCACAGGCGGTACAATCACATACTCACAACCCAATGGCGTGGCCAACGGCATTGGTGCCAAACTGACCACAACAGGCTCATTCAACTTAATCGACACAGGCAATGTACAAACAGTGGGCACACGTATCTTGGTCAAGAACGAAGGCAATGCTGTATTCAACGGTGTGTACACATGGTCTAACGCCACTGTTATTGTACGTTCAACTGACACTGATCAATATGGTGCCAACAGCGTAGAAGAACTCAGTATCAATGACTACTTCTTTGTCACTGGTGGTAACGTCAACGCTGGTAGTGCTTACATCTGTGATGCACCCGCAGGTGCAATTGTATTTGGTACTTCAAACATTGGTTTCGCTCAGTTCAGTTCAAGCCAAGTTTACACAGCCAATACTGCGGCTGGTATCAGTTTGAATGGCACTGTGATCAACGCCAAGACAGACGGCATCACCACAGCATTTGACGGTGGTGGTAATATCATTGTCAAAGCCAGTGCAAACTTGACAACACCAAACATTGGTGCGGCAACCGGCACAAGTTTGAACACAACTGGTAATGTAACTGGTGGCAACCTGCTGACAGGTGGTTTGATAAGTGCTACATCAACAATCACTAGTGCTGCCAACATCACTGGTGGTAACGTATTAACTGGTGGTATTGTGAGTGCTACTGGCAACATTGCTGGCAATTACTTTATCGGTAACGGTTCACAATTGACCGGAGTTTCGGCCTCCAATGCTGGCTTCCCAATCACAGCAGGTAACTCAAACATCGCTGCCGCACTTAACAGCAATATTGCAGTCACAGTAGGCGGAACAGCCAATGTGGCAGTGTTTGCCACAACAGGTGAATACATCACTGGTGAATTGAGTGCAAACGGCAACGTAACCGGTGGCAATGTATTGACAGGTGGTTTAATTTCTTCAACTGGTTCTATAACAAGTGCTGCCAACGTGACGGGTGGCAACTTGACCACTTCTGGTTTGGTAACTGCAACAGGCAACATCACAGGTGGTAATGTACTAACTGCTGGTTTAATTTCAGCAACATCAACAATCACTTCAGCAGCCAACATCACAGGTGGTAATGTATTGACTGCCGGCTTGGTGTCAGCAACTGCCAATGTAACCGGCGGCAACTTGTTGACTGCTGGTTTGATATCAGCAACATCAACCATAACAAGTGCTGCCAACATCACAGGTGGTAATGTATTAACTGCTGGTTTGATAAGTGCTACATCAACTATCACCAGTGCTGCCAACATCACAGGTGGTAACTTGTTGACTGCTGGTTTGATAAGTGCTACAGCCAACATCACTGGTGGTAATGTATTAACAGGCGGATTGATATCGGCCACTGCCAACGTAACTGGCGGCAATGTATTAACTGCTGGATTAATTTCAGCAACATCAACAATAACCAGTGCTGCCAACGTCACTGGTGGTAACTTGTTGACAAGTGGATTGATATCGGCAACATCAACAATAACCAGTGCTGCCAACATTACCGGTGGCAATGTGCTAACAGGTGGATTAATTTCAGCAACAGCCAATGTTACAGGCGGTAACTTGTTGACAGGTGGATTGATTAGTGCGACTTCAACAATCACTTCGGCGGCCAACATCACTGGTGGCAATGTACTAACAGGTGGATTAGTTAGTGCCACAGCAAACGTTACTGGTGGTAACATCCTAACAGGTGGACTAATCAGTGCAACTGGCAACGTTTCTGGTAACTTTATTAATGGTAATGGTTATTTCTTAACAGGTATTATCACAAGTGTGGCCAATATCAACAACGGCACATCAAATGTAAACATTGCCGCAGCCAATGCCAACGTAACAGTCAGTGTAAACGGTACTGCAAACGTGGCAGTGTTTGCCACAACAGGTGGCCACATCACTGGTGTGTTGAGTGCAAGTGGTAATGTAACCGGTGGCAACGTACTTACAGGCGGGTTAATTTCGGCAACATCAACAATCACTAGTGCAGCCAACATCACTGGTGGTAATGTATTGACAGGTGGATTGATATCAGCAACAGCCAACATCACTGGTGGCAACCTAACAACTGGTGGATTAATTTCGGCAACAGCCAACGTAACCGGTGGCAACTTGTTGACTGCTGGCCTGATAAGTGCCACTGGCAACATCACCGGTGGTAACGTTACTGCTACAAACTACTACTATGCCAACGGTATAGCAATTGTTAACTACACAGCGTCCGGAACACCTCCTGCCAGCCCAACAGCTGGATGGCAGTGGTACAACACTTCAACAGATGTGTTGTATGAATATATCTTTGATGGTACTGATGACTATTGGGTCGACATATCAAGCCCGGCATTTGCAGGCGGTGTGGTAGCCAATGTATCAATTGCAGGCAGTATGTTGGTCAATGCCAATGCCGCATATGACATTGGTAGTTCAAGCCAAACATTCCGTGATGTATATGCTCAAAACTACTATGGTAACGGTGCCACACTGACTGGTATTATTACCTCAGTAAGCAACATCAACAATGGTACATCAAACGTTACTGTAAACGGTTCAGGTGGTAACGTCACAACATCAGTTGGTGGAACCGCCAACGTTGGTGTATTCTACAACGGCGGTTTGAGCATTACTGGTGACTTGACAGTGACTGGTAACGCTACCCTGAGCGGCAACATTCTAGGCGACAGAGTACAAAACGGCACAACTTCAATTGATATTCAAACAGCCGGCGGCAATGCCAACGTCAATATTGGCGGCACAGGCAACTTGGCAGTGTTTGCTCCAGGTAACTTGGTAATGACTGGTAACATCAATCCAAGTGCTAATATCACATACGACTTGGGTACAACAACTCAGCGTTGGAAAGATATTTACTTGGCCAATAGCACAATTTACCTAGGTAATTCAACAATCACTGCCAACGCTACTGCGGTCACAATTACCAACCCAGCAGGCGGTACAACAGTGTTGGCCGGTGCAAGTGGTGCAACCGCGGTAACTGGCGCAACAGTCAGTGCAAGTGGCAACGTAACCGGCGGCAATTTGTTGACAGGTGGATTGATTTCTGCAACTGGCACCATAACCGGCACAAGTCATTTGGGTGCAGTGGTATCAGTAACTGGCAACATCATAGGTGGTAACCTGATAATCAGTGGCGCTATTACCGATTCAGGACAACTGGACATCACAACCACAGGTAGCAACGGCAATATTGTGTTGACACCAAATGGTACAGGTAACGTTAATTTCTCAAGCAATATCATGCCAACCAGTGCCAATGCCACTGCCAACATTGGTAGTGCAACTGCTTACTTTAACACCATGTTTGGTAAGGCAACCACAGCACAATATGCTGACTTGGCTGAAAATTACTTGGCTGATGCGGTGTATGTACCCGGAACTGTGTTGGATTTTGACGGTGCGCAGGAAGTCACACTAAGTACTCGTGATTCCAGCAGACGTGTTGCAGGCGTAGTGTCTACTAACCCTGCTCACTTGATGAACTCTACATTAGATGGGGCTCACGTGGTTGCTGTGGCTTTGGTTGGTCGTGTGCCAACTCAAGTGACTGGTACTATCGCCAAAGGCGATTTGATGGTATCTGCTGGAAATGGACGTGCGCGAGCCGAAGCCAATCCTGCAATCGGTACTGTTATTGGTAAAGCATTGGAGAACTTTAGCGGCGGTGAAGGCACTATCGAAATCGTGATTTGTATGCAATAAAGGATAGAAAATGGCCTTCCCAGTAGCGCCGACAAACGGCCAAACTGCTGTTGTTAACAACATAACATATCAGTTTTCCAATGTCGGCAACACGTGGACACGCATACTGTCCACTGCCAACATCATAACTGCCAACACACTGGTATCAAACGGATATATCAGTGCGGCTGGCAACGTCACTGGCAACTACATTCTGGGCAACGGGTCTTTGCTCACAGGAATTGCTACAGGTAGCAGTTCAAACATTACCAACGGCACATCAAACGTCACAGTAGTAAGTTCGGGTGGCAACGTCACTGTTGGCATTGGTGGTACTGCCAATGTGGTAGTGTTTGCTACAACAGGTGAATATGTAACCGGTATCATAAGTGCCAGTGGCGACATAATATCAGCGGCCAACATTAGGGGTGGTAATGTATTGACAGGTGGTGCAATCAGTGCCACAGGAACACTCAGTGTGACCGGCAATACCACAGTGGCCAACGTCAGTGCTGGCAACATATCGGCAGGCAGTCTAAATACTAGTGGATTGATCAGCGCCACCGCCAACATCACAGGTGGTAACATTTTGACCGGTGGTGTAATAAGTGCCGCAAGTACAATTACTGGCACAAGCCACCTGGGTGCAGTGGTGTCTGTAACAGGTAACATCACTGGTGGTAACATCTTAACTGCCGGATTGATAAGTGCTACTGGCAACATAACTGGTGGCAATCTGAGTGGCACAAGCATTGCAGGTACATTGACCACAGCCAGTCAAACCAATATCACAAGCGTTGGTACATTAGGTAGTCTGGCAGTCACAGCCAACGTCACAGGTGGCAACATCTTAACAGGTGGGCTGGTTAGTGCAACTGCCAACATAACAGGTGGTAACTTACTCACTGCTGGCATAATAAGTGCCACAGGAACTATCACCACAGCAGGCAATCTAAGCCTCACTGGCAACATCGTTGATGCAGCCGAACTTTGGATCAATACCTTAGCCAATGGCAACATCAACCTCAATGTGAATGGCACAGGCCAAACCAACATACCCACTGGCATCCTCAGTGTCACAGGTAACATACAAGGTGGCAATTTACGCACAGCAGGACTTGTAAGTGCCACTGCTAACATAACTGGTGGTAATTTGCTGTCCGGCGCTATTGTATCAGCAGTGTCCAACATTACCGGTGGTAACATCCTAACTGCCGGGCAAGTATCAGCAACTGGCAACGTGATTGGTGGTAACGTCAATACCAGCGTATTACGACCACTGAGCGGTGCATTGACAATCAGCACAGTTGCAGGCAACCTCAATTTAAGCCCAACCACAGGCAACATTGTTGTCAACAGCACATATATCAATGGCGTTCTAAATCCAGTTCAAGATCAAGACGTTGCTACCAAAGCATATGTTGATAACTTTGCCACAACTGCTATCAGTTATCATCAGGCGGTGAATGTGGCCACTACCACAACATTGGCCACTACCACAGGTGGCACAATCACATACACACAGCCAAATGGCGTGGCCAATGGTGTGGGTGCGTTGCTACAAACAACTGGCACATTCAACCTGATTGACACTGCCAACGTACAAACACTTGGCACACGTATTCTTGTCAAGAATGAAGCCAATGCAGTGCTTAATGGAATATACACCTGGTCCAATGCCACAGCCATTATTCGTGCCACTGACGCTGATGAATATGGAGCAAATAGTGCAACTCAGTTCAGTATCAACGACTACTTCTTTGTCACAAGTGGTAACGTCAATGCTGGCGCGGCTTATATTGTAGATGCACCCACAGGCACAATCACATTTGGCACAAGCAATATTGCTTTTGCTCAGTTCAGTTCAAGTCAAACATACACAGCAAACACCTCAGCCGGTATCTCATTGGTTGGAACAGTTATCAACGCCAAAGTTGATGGCGTCACCACAGCATTTGATGGTTCAGGAAATATCAGCGTCAAGGCATCGGCTAACCTTACAACACCAAATATTGGAGCCGCAACTGGTACAAGTTTAAGTGTTACCGGTAACGTAACCGGCGGCAATTTGTTGACAGGTGGATTAGTAAGTGCCACAGGCAACGTTATAGCTGGTAACCTGATAATCAGTGGTGCCATTATTGCTCCGGCTCAGTTAGACATACAAACATCTGCTGCCAATGCCAATATTGTATTAAGTCCAAATGGCACGGGCAATGTCAACACCGGTGCCAATTTGAGTGTGACTGGTAATATTCAAGGTGGTAATTTAAGAACAGCAGGATTGATATCAGCCACAGGCACTGTAACCGGATCATCATTTAGTGGTGCAGGTACTGGATTGACAGGCACCGCGGCATCGTTGACTGTGGGCAGTGCAACCACAGCAGGCACAGTGACCACTGCCGCACAATCAAATATTACCAGTGTTGGTACGCTGACTTCGGTCACTGTTAGTGGCAACACCACCGGTGGCAACTTATTAACTGGTGGATTAATTTCGGCCACTGCTAACATTACAGGCGGTAACCTACTTACTGCTGGTATAATATCAGCAACAGGAACCATCACATCAGCAGGCAACTTGAGCCTAACAGGTAATATTGTTGATGCAGGTGAGTTGTGGATCAATACCACGGCCAACGGCAACATCAACATCAACGTAAATGGCACCGGACAAACCAACATACCTACTGGTATTTTGAGTGTGACTGGCAACATTCAAGGTGGCAACTTAAGAACGGTAGGACAAATCTCAGCAACAGGTAACGTCACTGCTAATTATTATGTTGGAAATGGTGCATTCCTAACTGGACTCAGTGCTGGTACTGCTGACAAGATTGCTAACGGTGCTACCAATATCAGTATACCTGTAGCATCGGGCAACATAGCCATGAGCGTGGGCGGGGCATCAAATACTGTGGTTATTAACCTGGGCAGTCTGACCATGTACGGCACATTTGCAGGACCAAAGACTCTGGAAGCCAACGTAACTGTGGCAAATGCAGTGAATGCATTGTTAATAGGGCCAGTAACCATCGGAAATGGGTATCATATTGACATACCTGATGCTTCTACACTATATGTTTACACACCATAAATACAGCAAGGACTTATTCGAATGGCACTATCACTAGACGGAACAACAGGCATATCAGCAACAGGCAACATTACAGGCGGTAATGTTATTGCCAGCGGCTCTTTGATTGTGGGCTCTTTTGCCCCGGCATCACTTGCAACCGCTGGTAACGTGACCGGTGGTAACATCTTGACTGCTGGCATAATGAGTTCAACTGGTAATGCCATACACGGTAACTTGACAGTATCAACTGGTAACATCACAGGTGGTAACCTGATATTGAGTGGCGCTATTACCGATTCGGCTCAGTTAGACATACAAACATCCGCTGCCAATGCCAACATTGTGTTGACGCCAAACGGCACAGGTAATGTCAATATCTCAAGCAACATCATGCCAATCAGTGCCAACGCCACAGCCAACATTGGCAGCGCCACAGCATCGTTCAATACAGGTTTTTTGAAATCAACCACAGCACAGTATGCTGACTTGGCAGAACTTTATTCAGCAGATGCCAAGTATGCACCGGGCACTGTGCTGAAATTTGGCGGCAACAATGAAGTAACCATTTCCACAGTGTCATCAGATTCAAGAGTGGCCGGAGTAGTATCTACAAATCCTGCCCATTTGATGAACAGCACACTCGATGCAGAACACACTGTGGCTCTAGCCCTTCAAGGTCGTGTGCCAACTCAGGTAACAGGCACAGTGCGCAAAGGTGACATGATGGTCAGTGCAGGCAACGGCCAATCTCACGCCAGTGCTGCACCTGCCATGGGCACAGTTATTGGCAAGGCCTTGCAAGACTTTGATGGAGTTTCTGGCACAATTGAGATTGTGGTTGGTAGACTATAACGTTTGTTCTATCTGCTGAATTTTTTGTTGCACAGCATCGATATTCATGGTATTCCATAGTCCAGGATGCATGGGCTTGGGCCAAGTACCAGCATCAATCCAGGCATATCCCAAGTGCTCATAGTTGAGTCTAGGAACAAATTCAGTATCCACAACACAAATCCAGGTGTGATATTCAAAAGCCAAATCTGCTGATGTAAACTTTTCCAAGGGTATTAATCTCAAGTAAGTGGGAAAGAATCCCAGTTCTTCAATGCATTCACGTTCCATGCCACCCAACAACGTTTCGCCTGTTTCAATCTTGCCACCAGGTAGTCCCCAGGCTCCCGGGTGCTTGATGTCGTTGCGTAGTAGATAAAGATAGCGTTTGGTGTCCCGACTGCGGAACCACACACCCACTGCCTTCAAAGCACTAGACTCCATGTTGCTCCCACGTACACACCTTGATAACTTTTGACCCACTCAACTCCAGTCCACTCGTATTGAATACCTGTAGTAATGTTTGTGACATATTGTACAGTTGCCGCTTGGGCAACACTATTAAAAACAATTCGCCAGTAAATACCAGTCCATTCAATCACATCGTTAGCACTTGCCACCAGTTGTTGGCCCACAGCCCCTTGCCATGCTTCTGGGGGATAGGTGTTGATTCTTGAACCAGTGGCATCAGTTAACAAATAGCGTTGACCCACAGCCGGTGCAGGTAAACCATAACCAGGTCCTGAGATCAGTGGATCAATAATGGCAGTGATAGGTGCCAGGGTGTTTTGTGGTGCTGTGTCTTGGTCAATGTTGTAAATCAACAGTCGATCATCGTTGGGATTGATCACAATAGTACCTACAATAGTGGTACCATCTTCTTGATCTAGACGTATTTGACTAATGCCCGGACGAAGTACACCGTAAGCACTGATCACTGCCGGCCATAACAGGCTACTGCCTGCCACAATTGCTGTGGGGGTCAAATCATCATTGGCACCATTAGGCACAATAGTACGACCTTGCAAGCATTGTATCTGATTGCCAATCACCACAATTTCGTAGTTCCAGGGAGTCACAATGACTCTGGTGCCCAACAACAAGTCATTGTCTGTGACAGCGTTGCTTAGATCACCTTGCGCATCATACATGCTCATGATCACACGTTCTACCACGCCCAGTTTCTTGACTTTGGCTGGTGAACTGATCCAAATTGGCAAACTAAACTTGATAGTGGCCATATCAATAGGATTCTCTGTACCTATGGGCACAGTCCTAGAAGTCCAGGTCACCGATTCTAAGTCAACCACGCTCAAACTGGTCCAATCAATAAAATTGTCTGTGCTTTGTACTTCCAGGCTGGGGTTAAACAAAGTCAGTATCTGTTCCAACAACTGCATTTTTTGATTGGTATTGCTTGTCCAGATATCCAAAGTAATGCCCAATTTGTAAGGCACAGGCATGAGTCTTTCCACTGTGAACGCATTGCCTTGTGTGGTCTCAAACGATTCAGTTTCGGTGTCATAGGTACGTTGACGCACATTGAGTTTGCTCACATGATACGGCTCTTGCATTCTAGGACGATCATAATCTAAACTGCTCACGTAAAAAGTCATGAGTGGTGAGGCCGGCATTGAGTTGCGACTGTTCTCTTGAATGATAACCTGTGCATTGCGACTGGCATCTCCGTAACGAACAGGCACACGTATCAAGGCAGCGTTGTTCACGCCATCTGTTTCGTTGCCATATTCAATTTGAAAGTTGCTGACAATCCGCGTAAACTGTAAAAGGAAACGTCGGATTTGTGCGTCGTAAAAAAATTGGGACATGCTCATAGTTTTTTCTCAGTATATATTCTTTTGCCTTCAATGATTGTCCATGTTTTACCCCGTGTACCATTCAAGACATTCATTCGCTCACTTTGTGCTTTTTTTTGCTCTTCGCTGTAATGCCAAAGTCCTTTGGTGCCTTTTCTTGGGTGTGCTTTCCCTTTCATAGCACCACCATCTCGACGAACCCAAGTGTCGGTACCACTTGCTCGCCTACGAGCATGGGCCTGTTTCTGAGACTCTTTCATTTTTTCTTTGGACTGCTCACTGTGAGTTTTATTATTTCCTGCTTCTCTGAGATTGTAAACTTCTGTAGTTTTTCTATACTCATCTAACCAATGTTGTTCTTTGAGATTTAATTCGTTGAGACTGTCTGCAGAATCAATCACTTCCCATAAAAATTTATCAACACCATATTTTCTCATACTATTATAAAGATGAGTGTTCTTGCCTTCGCGGGTATCGGCTTGATGACTATACCATCGCATTTTTGGATTTTTCTGTATGGTTTGTCCAATGTAAATTTTGTTAGTTACCAGATTGGTTATTTTGTATATATGCATACCTTTATTTATGCGTCATCATAAAAAAATTGTTGCATTGTTTAACTCGATTTCTGGCCCGGTTGTGTATCAGGTGGCGGATTAGGGTCCTGGAAACCTTTCTGGTCTCCATTGTCGGCACGTGGTCTAAGTATCTGGCTAAGACTCTGACGTTGTGGAATATTACCAAGATCTGTTGTGGACGTAGTGTATGTATTGTTGACAAAGCCTGACCGTAAAGTATCATTGGCAGGTCCGTTGTTGAGATTGGTTCGCACCTTGTCCTCAATTTTGACCCAACGCCGGCTGTCGTAACGGAACAGTCGGTTAGGAAAGTAATCCACTCGCAAGCAGTAGTCTCCGGCCACAGCACCCAGCGGGAATTGAACACCTGAAGTAACTGGCAGGCCATTTGGCGGCACCCCATCACCGGTCAAGTAGCCCACAGTATACCCATCGGCCTTGGGTGTGACATTCATGCCACCTTGTGTGCCATCTACGCTAACACCATCAAGAGTGGTTAGTGAAGTGGGATTGGCTGGTTGTCCGTCATCTACAGTGGCCACAACGTATAGAGGTTTAACATCATAGCCCGATGCTGGTACCTCCACATCTGCTTGTGTGAGAATAGCGTCATTGATTTGGTTGTCTTTGGGACGGGTTGAGAATACTTCGCTTTGTGTGGCTGGGTTATATATTGTCCAGTATGTAGTATTGTTGATGTCAGTGCCAGCCGGAACGTTTTGTTTGGCTTGATAATACACATCACCATAGTTTGTGACCCATCCAGTGGGATAGAAGTTGCCATTGTCCCAAATGTTCTCTGACACAACTGGTTTCTTGAGTATGTCTTTGAACTCTTGATTGTTGGTCATTGGTGTGGCCTTCACACGCCAGGTGTGTGGCAGCCAAGTTTGGCTCATGCCTTCTGTGGCATAGTCAGCATCTTGCACCACATAGTAGCGAGGTAACGGCTGGGGAATAGATTGGTTTAACGGATAATAATCTTTTAAGTTGGGCACTTCCAGCACATCACCGTTCATGATCTTGCGTCCCAGACCGTCGATCATGTCGTTGAAGTGGAATGTGATAAACAGCGTATCGTTGTTTAGGAACAGGCCAAATTGTGTTAGGTCAAAGTCAATATCTTGATGATTATAAACACCACGCATACAATACACATCTTGATCGTAAATTCTGTCACGGTTTTCTAGCAACAGCAAGTCCTGGATGTTTAACGGATCCAGTGTGTCGTAGATGGGTTGTGTGGCATCATAATTGCTGGATAACACAGAGTCTTCGCCGCCAGTTTGCGGACCCATGTATTTGTGCAGGAAAATGTCGAGGCCACCCACAGTGTATTGCTCACTTATGATGCGGTCAAGGAATTGATAATCTCGAGTCCGGTTAGGCCGGTACATGCTCAGGCGTGGAATTTTAATTCTCCTAAAATTAATTTACAATTGTCGTTGTGCCAGCGTATTAAATTTGATTGGCCACCTACAACTGTCTTACAATGTTGACATTGAAATTTAGGTTTTGGGACTTTAAGTTTTGCAAGAGTTTCTTCTGTGTGTTTCTTTCCAAAAAAGTGATTGCTCTCTCCAGTTAGTCTTACTCCAAACATGTGATTTTTGTCACCTGTGGTGGCTAATCGTTTCTCACCTTTGCGCGATTTATTGACACTAATCATAGTTTTTCTTCTAATTTCTTTGGCATCGATACTTTCATTGTCAGCACGTTTTCTAGCCGCTTGTTTTAATTTTTCTTTCCAAGACTCACTGAACTGCCTATTTTTAAGCATTACATTTAATTGAATCTTAAGGTTCTCGTATATTCTTGATGTAATTTGATATCTGGGTTGGCTAGAATTTTTGCTATGCATCATTCGCTTACAAGCATAGGCCATTTTTTTTTGATTTACTCCGGTAACCATCTTGGTAAGCAACCAATGGCAAACAAAATGCTCGCGGGCAGTAAGCCTAACCAGATTGACTTTGCTATTGTTTCCTCCGAGGCTTTGGGGAACAATATGATGTTTCTCTGTATAAACATCTCGTGGCAAAATTCGAACCTTTGCTTGCTCGATGATTTGATTGTACCAGCGTGTATATTTGCTATCATTGAAGATCATGCAGTATTTATGGGCGGTTGACCAATAAATCCCAAAGTGCTATAATTACTGTATTACCACTAAAGGAGCCCTGATGAAACCCGTTAAACTGCTGAACCCCCGTAGTTCTGATACCAATGTTATGGGTGGAGAGCCTCCGTGGCGAACACAACCCACAGAAAATCGCATCAGTGCCCTGAGCAAGGCATTCTCCTGGTACAACTATTTTTACGGCAAAAAAGATGCTCGTGACATGATTGTGAACTATTTGGAGTCACAAGACCGCAAGGCAGATGTGCGAGTACTAAAAAGTATCCCAGATTCTGCCATACGCCTGACCACAGGCTGGTTGTGTCGCATGAAGATGGTAGGCCTGGAACTGAGCGAAACAGAACAGATCAAACTGGACAACTTGCTGAAAGAAATTTTATCCAGTAAACAAACAGAGCAAGTGGATGCTGAGCCAGTTGCAGAAGGCCCGGCCCGGCCCAACATACAAGATCGCTTGAGAGAGAAAGTTGGCGAGTGTGCGGCTGAATTAGACGGCATGTTTGATGAGTTCATGATGGCCGGTGCCAAAATGTCAGCAGACTACAAACCCATCATGGTGATCCGTGGTATGAATGTGGTACCGCAGATGATCAGTGAAATTTCCAATCGTTGGAAACGCAAACTAGCAGAGTTTGAAGAGGCGGTAGAAGGCAAGGATGCGTTGTTGGTTGAAGCATACTCTTACCTGACCAAGATCCAATTACGTAACTGTGTAAAGTTTTGCGAAGCAGTGATCAACGACTGCGGTGCTTATGTACAGATCAAGAAAGTGGAACGCAAACCACGCAAGGTCAAGACAGTACCCCCAGAAAAACGTGCGGCCAAGTTCAAACACACAGCAGAGTTTGTGGAACTCAAACTCAAAGGATTACCAGCCGCAAGTCTAGTAGACAAGGCCGAAGCATGGTTGTACGATACCAAGAAACGCAAGTTGATCCATGTGGTAGCAGATAGCCATACACAGGCATTTACCATCAAGAACAACAGCATAATTGGATACAGTACTGTAGAAACACTACAAAAAACTGTGCGTAAGCCAGCAGATGTTATCAAGGCTATACAGGCCGCAGGCAAGCCAGCCGCTAGAAAGATCTACAAGGATCTGACCACTACTGAAACGCCTTGGAATGCTCGGGGCACTGAGAACTTGTTAGTACTAAAGTCCTGGTAAATAAGGGGGAACGGAGTTCCCCAATGGCTGAACAAAATACCTTACCCGAGTTGAAGCAAAACCTTATTGAGTATTGCAAATTGACCATGGGTGATCAAATTATTGATCTTGAATTAGACCCTGCACACTACGAAGCGGCATATCAGCGTACTCTAGGCGTGTATCGCCAACGTGCTCAAAATGCCTATGAAGAAGCCTACATCTTCATGGAGTTGATTCGAGATCTCAACATTTATACTTTGCCACAAGAAGTGCAAAGTGTACGACAAATATTCCGCAGAACATTTGGCGACTCAACAGGACCCTTTGCATCAAACTTTGATCCGTTTGCACAGGCAAGTATCAACGTTTACCTTATGAACTTCAACGTGGCAGGCGGTCTTGCCACCTACGATTTCTACAGTCAGTATGTGGAACTGGCCGGACGTATGTTCGGTGCATACATGAACTATACCTGGAATCCTGTCACAAAGAAACTACAGTTAATTCGTGATCCAAAAGGCACTGGTGAAAATGTCTTGCTTTGGGTTTATCAAACCAAACCAGAAATCCAATTACTAAGCGACTATCAAATCCAACAGTGGATTCGGGACTACATGGTTGGTGCTTGCAAAATGATCATTGGTGAAGCACGTGAAAAGTTTTCAACCATCGCCGGACCACAAGGTGGCGGCCAACTGAACGGTGCCGCAATGAAGGCAGAAGGGCAAGCCATGATGGATGCCAAAATTGAAGAACTCAAAATGTATGTGGATGCAAGTCAGCCACTTACCTGGGTAATTGGTTAACACGCACTAGACAAACTGTTGCAGTTGTGTTACAATTATCGAATGCACTTGATGATTGATCTTGAGGGCCTGGCAACAGGCCCCGACACCACTATCCTTACCATAGCCGCTCAAGCATTTGATCCGTTTGGATCAGGGCATTACGACCGACATTACTATGCCAGGGTAACACTAGAAAGCCAGGAAAATCGTTCTATTGACGATGGCACAATAGCCTGGTGGGCAACTCAACCTGCTCACGCCAGAGAAGAAGCATTTGGGGAACAAGATCGAATCCCATTGGATCAGGCATTGGACGAACTAGGTCGGTTGATTTGGCATGCCAAACTAATCTGGGCCCAAGGTCCAACTTATGATATGAATATTCTTGAACATGCCTACAAGAGTTATGGCAAAGCCCTGCCGTGGAAATACTACCAAGTGCGAGACTCAAGAACTGTGTTTAGTTTATGGCCCGAGTTGCCTATTCCTCCCACCAGCCACCATGCTCTGGAAGACTGCCGCAGACAAATAGGCATGCTACAAACAACACTTCAACACCTCAACGTTAAGGAACTCAAATGAAAAGCAATTGGGACTATACAAAAAGTCGGAGTAGATATCATTTTGACGACACCAGGTACGACATGCCTGGTGAATGGTTCAAGCCTCTGGGCCGCTTACCAAATACCTGGGCACAAGAACTTGAGTATATCAAATCACATACTCGACCCATGACCTGGCGCAACAGGAAAAGTACTGTGGCAACGCCAAGACCTGCAAGCCTGAGCCCACACATAGAACAAGAAGAATATGATATTGTGCAAGGTGGCGGCAATCCAGAAATGGAATTAACAGACATATTTGATGATCTGGATAGTGTGCCCAACATCAAATGTTTGTCTGCACAGTTTGCCCTGGATCAAGAAAAAACACGAGTGCATGTACAGCGTACCGGACAGGTGTTTAATCAACATATTGACAAGTTGGACATGGTATATCCCGACAGTGATCCTGCTGACATTGTGAAGTTGGTTGTAATGCTGGAAGATTGGCGCCCTGGACAATTTTACATTTATGGAACGTGTACACATACACATTGGCAAGCCGGAGATGTGCATTGGTTTGACTGGGCAAACACTCCACACTCAACAGCAAACGCAAGTCACTATCCTAGATACAGTGTCAATATCATGGGACTGCGTACAGATAAAACTCATTTAGACATTTTTAAAAAGGATTAATATGATCATTGGCATTTGCGGATTTATTGGTTCAGGCAAAGATACCATTGCCGACTATCTTGTTAATTTACATCATTTTCGTAGAGAGAGTTTTGCAAGCACGTTGAAAGATGCTGTGGCACAGGTATTTGGTTGGGACCGAACCATGCTGGAAGGGCGTACTAAACAGGCCCGTGAATGGCGCGAACAAGTGGATCCGTGGTGGGCCGAACGCCTGCACATGCCCACACTAACACCACGTTGGATCCTGCAATACTGGGGTACAGAAGTTTGCAGAGCAGGATTCCACGATGATATCTGGATTGCCAGTTTAGAAAACAAACTACGCCACAGCCAAGATGATGTGGTAATTTCAGACTGTCGTTTTCCCAATGAAATCCTGGCTATTAAAAACGCAGGTGGTCGGGTTATTAGAGTGACTCGTGGTCCTGAACCTGAGTGGTACAATGCCGCACTGAGCGTAAACCGTGGTGCCAACGGCAACTCAACCTGGTCAATTAGCCACAGAAAATTAGAAAAATTTGGTATCCATGCCAGTGAAACTGCCTGGGTTGGCACGGACTTCGATGTGGTATTAGACAACAACGGCACCCTAGACGATCTCTACCAGCAAGTCAAATCATTGGTCACAAGTCCGGCTCAAGATCGCCCCGACGCCAAGTAACATCACTGCGTTTTACTTCCACACTACAATTCAAGCACACAGTTCGTAGATTGCGTTGATTGCTGTTGTTTAGATCACCATCGATATGAAAAACAAATAACTGACTGGGATATCGTGCTTTGAACCCGCATTTGTCACATGCGGGTTTTTTCTTATAGCCATCCAACTGCCAACGAGGTACAGGCGCCTTTTGTTTGCGTCCTCGACGTTGACAAGCAGTACACATTGATCTGTAGTACACACGGTCATATTTGTGGTAGGCCACCGCACGAGGCAACACTCCGCATACTTTACAAAACGGTCTCATGGGGTATTTAGCACACGAACCTACATGTAGGTTGTTCAAACTGGGTGTTTTTGGCATTTGCCAATAAATATCTACAACTTGAAAAGGAAACCATTATGGCTTTAACATCACCAGGCGTAGAAGTAACAGTAATTGACGAGAGTCAATACGTACCCTCAGCCGTTAACACAGTACCTTACTTTGTGTTTGCCACAGCGCAAAACAAAGTATCCAGTGACGGCATCACTGTAGCAGCCGGTACTCTTGCCGCTAATGCAAACAAAACATATTTGATCACCAGCCAGCGCGATTTGGCACAGACATTCGGTGTACCGTTCTTCTACAACACCACAACTGGCACTCCTATCAACGGATACGAACTCAACGAATACGGCTTGCTTGCCGCTTACTCTGCCTTGGGTGTGACAAACCGCGCTTATATCCAACGTGCCGATGTTGATTTGACCGCACTTACAGCAAGTTTGACTCGTCCATTGGGCACACCAGCCAATGGAACTTACTGGTTAGACACAGGTCTTTCTACATGGGGTATGTTTGAATGGAACGCTACTACAGAAACATTTGATCTACAAACTCCTATCATAATCACAGACACAACAGACACAGTGGGCGGCGACGGCTCAGATCAAATTGCAGATTCTACCCCACTAACAACCATTGGCAGTATTGGTGAATATGCTGTGTCAGCAGTGAATGAACACGCTTTTGTGTATTACAAAAGATCTTATCCTACTATACCTGCAACAACCGACTGGGTACAAGTTGGTTCAGATGGTTGGAAAACGGCCTGGCCTACAGTGGCAGGAACCAATGCAGTTACAACCACATTGACTGTGGGCGCAAATATGATTATCAACGGTGTCACTGTCACTGTTGGCGCAACAAACACTGTGGCAGGTTTTGCCGCGGTTATTAACGCCACCTCTATCACAGGTGTTACTGCTCAGGCAGTGAGCAATCAACTGTATCTGTATGCTACCAGCGCCGCGGGCACAGACGGTTCCACATTGAACAGTGATGGTTTTATTGAAGTCCTGGCTGGTCCTAACTTGGGAACTGCATTGTTGACACAATTAGGTATTACCGCAAGCCAGTATCCTGCTCCGCAGTATTTCGCAGGTTACAGTTATCAACAACCAAAATGGATCTCAGGCGCAGGAATTGATCCATTAAATGCAAGACCCACGGGTTCTGTGTGGCAAAACATGAGTAGTGCCAACAACGGATTGCAGTTGATAATCAAGCAATACAGTGCCGCCCTTGGAACTTTTATTACACAATCTTGCCCAGCGTACGACACTGACAGCGCCGCTCTTTATGGGATTGATCCCACAGGCGGCGGAAAGAACATTCCGGCTGGCACAACTTACGTGGAATATACTTCGTTTAATTATGATACGGTAATTCCCACAGCGGCATTTACAATTAATGAACGCTATGCGGCAGGCGCAACAATAATAACTGGCACCACTGTGCCTGCTGCCAGCGATACTACACCTTTTACAGTTGGCAATAATTTTAGTGTAAATGCCACCGCACCAGGAACTGCAACTGTCACACAAGGTGTAGCAACCATTGGCGGAACTGGTACTGTAAGTGATTTCATTACTGCGGTATCAGCAGTTGGAAATCCTTATGTGACTGCCAGCGTCAACTCAGCAGGCAACATTGTGTTTACTCACAGTGCCGGCGGCACTATATACCTACAAAATATAACTGGTACACCAGTTACTACTGCTGGTTTTGCTATTGGCGCCCCGGATCAAGTGGGTCATGCAGCCAGCGGATCGGCATTGAGGCTCAGTAACTTTGTGTCAACACCATTGTTTGAATACACAGCCAGTTCTACTGCTCCAGACTCATATCCAGCAGATGGTCGGTTGTGGTATTACAGTGCAGTTGATGCGGCTGATATCATGATTCAAGATGATGGCGCCTGGCAGGGCTATCAAAATGTGACCAACGATGTTCGTGGTTACGACCTGACTGAATGTAATGCAACTGGTCCTATCATCAGCGCCACAGCACCTACCACACAAACCAACACATCACTGAGCCCATTGGTAAATGGAGATTTGTGGATTGATACTAGTGATCTGGAAAACTATCCTAAACTGTATCGTTGGCAAGCAGTCAGCGGTGTACAACAGTGGGTAGAAATTGACACCACAGATCAAACCACACAAAATGGTATCCTGTTTGCAGATGCACGTTGGAGCACAAACGGCACCACAGACCCTTCAGCAGATCCATTGCCAAGCATTGTGAGTCTATTGACTAGCAATTACCTGGATCCAGATGCACCTAATCCTGCACTGTATCCACAAGGTACCCTGTTGTTCAACACACGCCGTTCTGGCTACAATGTCAAAACTTGGCAACAAGACTACTTTACAACCACAGCCACTGACTATGCAATTGATGCTTATTCAACAACCACAGCCTATGCTGTAAATGACTTTGTGAGTTACAGCAATGGCATCTACGTTTGTGCTGTGGCTACCACAGCCGGTATTGCTCCAAGCAATACTGCTTACTGGGATCTAATAGATCTCAGCACATGGCTCACAGCAAGTGGCAACAAATCCAACGGAAGCATGTGGTCAGGTCGCTTGGCACAACGTCAAATCATTGTTGAAGCAATGAAGTCAGGTATTGACACCAGCGTGGCAGCACGTGAAGAACAAAATCAATACAACATCATTGCCACACCTGCTTACCCAGAGCTGACACCAAACATGATTGCACTCAGCAACGAGCGTAACAACACCCTGTTTGTGGTAGGCGATACACCAATGCGCCTGGGTCCGGATGGCAATAGCCTGGTGGCATTTGCCACCAACAACAATGGTCTGGGACAACCCAATGGCGATGGCAATATCTTGACCAGCAACTATTGCGGTGTGTTCTATCCAAGTTGCCAGACCACAGATCTTGGCGGAAACACAGTTGTTCAACCACCAAGTCACATGATGGTACGCACTATCTTGCGCAGTGATGCCGCAAGTTATCCATGGTTGGCGCCAGCAGGCACACGTCGTGGTGTTGTGGACAATGCATTGGCAATTGGTTATATTGAAGCCACCACAGGTGAGTTTACACAAATTGGCGTGAGCCAAAGTGTGCGTGACATCCTGTATGAGCGCAATATCAACCCAATCACGTTCATTCCTGGAATTGGTATCACTAACTTTGGTAACAAGACCAGCACTACCACTACCACAGCACTGGATCGCATCAACGTTGCACGTCTGGTTGCTTTCTTGCGTGGACGCCTGGAAGAGATTGGTAAACTGTACCTGTTCGAACCCAATGACACAATCACACGCAATCAAATCACCAACAGTGTCAACAGCCTGATGATTGACTTGGTTGCCAAGCGTGCCTTGTATGATTACCTGGTTGTTTGTGACTTGAGCAACAACACTCCTGCACGTATTGACCGCAATGAATTGTGGGTAGACGTTGCTATTGAGCCAGTGAAAGCGGTGGAATTCATCTACATTCCATTGCGTATCAAGAACACTGGTGCAATTGCTGCCGGAGGTTAATTGAAATAGGGGCCTGATTTTTCAGGCCTCGTTTCAGGTAAATAAACATATAGGAGATAACAAATGGCAAGCGCATCACTAAACAGAATGACAGTACCACTAGCAAGCGATCAATCCGCAAGCGCACAGGGCCTGTTGATGCCCAAACTCAAATACAGATTTAGAGTATTGTTTCAAAACTTTGGGGTAACTAACGAAACCACAGAAATGACCAAACAAGTTGTCAGCGTGGCAAGACCCAATCTAACATTTGAAGAAATCGCATTACCAATTTACAACTCAACGCTAAAGTTGGCCGGACGTCACACCTGGGCTGACATTGCATGCTCAGTACGTGATGACGCATCAGGCAGCGTTATGACTCTAGTTGGCGAGCAAATGCAGAAACAACTGGACTTCTTGGAACAAGCATCAGCCGCGGCTGGTATTGACTACAAGTTCATGACCACAATTCAAATTCTTGACGGCGGTAACGGTGCAGACACACCCACTGTGCTTGAACAATGGGAACTGTATGGTTGCTACTTGAAGGGCGCCGACTACGGCGAACTCAATTATGGTACCAACGAAGGTGTCACAATTGCCTTGACTATTGCTTATGACAATGCCGCACAAACAGCCACATCGGTTAACGAAGGTGGTGTCGGTAGTATTGCTACAGGACTTGGACGTACCATCGGCGGTTCAGTAACAGGTGTTGGCCTAGGCGCCTAAGGGCAGGGCAATGCCAACATTTGGTCAACAATTCTACCAAGGGTTCACAAACGTCAACGCCTTGCGTGATTATACTCACGCAAGCAAAGTCTTTACTCCCAACTCATTTGAACTTAAACCTCGGTACAAGTTCCTTTTTCACGTTAGTTTCACTCTTAACTTTGCAGGTGTTCCTGGCTTGGCCAGTTATCTTGGAGTAAACGGCAATGCATCATTGAGTTATGTGGTCAAGACTGTGGACCTACCCAAGTTCACAATCAATAACGAAACTCTCAATCAATACAATCGCAAGCGTGTGATACAGACCAAGATCAACTATGATCCTGTTACTGTGGTATTTCACGATGATGCCGGAGACAATGTGCGTAAGATGTGGTATGCCTACTACAACTACTACTACAAAGATGCATCTCAAAGTTACAATGAAGTGTTAGAGAATGGCAACAACGGCAGCCTTGGTGAGAGCGCCAACAAGGTCACAGGATTTGGATACAATATTCGCGACATCTATGCCAACCAACGTGTGGGCAACGTGAATGATTGGGGATACATTGGTGAAGCATACAATGACGGAACTTCTGGTCCTTCGGGCAAGGCTCCGTTCTTTCTCGACATTCAGATTACCGGCATGGATCAACACAAGACAGCAACTTATGTGCTGGTCAATCCACTAATCACCAATTACTCACATGATCAGTATTCTTATGCAGAAGGCGCAGGCACCATGCAGAACACCATGACCATTGCTTATGAAACTGTGAAATACTATGCAGGTGCTGTGGGTCGGGGCAGACCAGACCAGAACATCAAAGGTTTTGCTGATCCCTCTCACTATGATCAAACACTGAGTCCAATTTCAAGACCTGGTAGTCGTGCCAACTTCATGGGCCAAGGTGGCCTGTTGGATGCCGCTGGAGGTATCATAGAAGATTTACAAAGCGGTGGACCATTGGGCATTATTGGTGCTGTGCAAAAAGCCGGCACAACCTACAACACATTTAAAAATAAAAATCTCAAGAGTATTGCTGTCAACGAAGCAGTGGCTCTGGGAACAAATGTAGTCAAAGGAGCAGTGCCTGCTGCCATGCGACAGATTCCTGGAAGAGCCAGTGGTATGTATTATCCCACGCCAAAGTAATTTTTAGGTAATTACTAATTATGGACAGCATTAACTATACCAATTACAACATCGATCAAACAGTACGAGTGTTTGATGCATTCTATGACTATGATGTTGACATCCCTGTGGGTGACTATGACATAGTCAACAGTTACTTCAAGAGTGTGATGACCACAAAACAAGCCGCAGATAACTTTACTGCTAGTTTGTTTAGAGTAGCACAAGACACCAACATACCACCATTGACCCTGTTGCAAACATTCCAGGCCAGCGGTGAGCAATTGGATCTCAACATCAACATGGCCTACTATCTCAACAGTATCAGAAGCCGTGCTACCTTGTTGGGCGTGGGCATACCTGTAGCACCCAACTACTACGCGGCTAGAAACGTAGTGCAATAATGGCACACTGGGCACAAGGCACATACACTGTGGTCAACCGTGCCAAGTATGTGGGCAACGGTGAGCCCCGCTACAGATCTGGTTGGGAATTGTCATTTATGCGATTCCTAGACTCAAACGATAGTGTACTACAATGGGCAAGTGAAAGCGTGGCGATTCCGTATCGTCATCCCTTGACAGGCAAGATGTCACAGTACATTCCGGACTTTCTTATGACATATCGCACTAGAAACAATCAAATGCGAGCCGAATTAATCGAAATCAAACCTAAAAAACAAAGCGTGATTGAGTCGAAAATGAGTAATAAGGACCGGGCTATAGTGGCTATCAACTATGCCAAATGGGACGCCGCAACCAAATGGGCCCGACGTAACGGGCTTGTTTTTAGAGTTATCACTGAACAGGACATGTTTCACAACGGTCGAGCATAAATAAAGGTGCCAGTCGCGATGTACCACCATCCACTGACTCTAACGCTTTGAAGGAGCATCAGCAATGTATTTACAAAACAAATACACTCGTTGGTATTATAATATTGTACAACGAGCACAATCGAGAATCTTGCCACAAGATATCTACACAGAAAAACATCACATTACTCCTCAATCTCTCGGTGGTGATAATTCAATGACTAATATTGTACGGTTGACTGCACGAGAACATTTTGTATGTCACTTGTTATTAACAAAGATGACTACGGGACTACACCGAAGAAGTATGGCCTTTGCTGCCTGGCAAATGACTCATATTGACGGACGTCCTAGACATGCTCCTTGTTCCCACACCTATGCGTTTTTGCGAAAACAATTATCAGAATCTTATAAAGGCATTCCCAAGGTAACTAAGCATTGGTTAGGAAAGAAGCACACGGAAAATACAATACAAAAGCAATCGTTAGTTAAACAAGGATCAAAAAATCCTAATTTTGGAGTTGAACAAAAGCCCGAGTGGAATCAAAAGAAGAGCGAAGCACAAATTGGAATATCTAAACCAAAGTTCACTTGTTATAATGCGGTAAAATAGTAGGCGGTAAATCGAACCTAGAACGTTGGCACAACCAAAACTGCTCACTAAATATGATATGACAAAAAAATTAGCGGAATTGTTTGACCTACCTCCTACCGAAGATGATATTAACACATCAGTTCCGTCGCTATTAGAAAACAGAGAGCAAATGCAAGCGTTAGACGAAGCAATTGATAAAGTTGAAGCGGCATTACCACAGGTTAGAGGATTAGAATCTAGCGATCAAGAAATGGATGAGTTGGCCTCACTTGCGGTTGCTGGATATAAAGATCTGACAGATCTAGGTATGCAAGTTGATTCAAGATTTGCCAGTGAAATATTCTCAGTAGCATCAAACATGCTGGGGCATGCTATCACAGCAAAAACAGCCAAACTAGACAAAAAGCTCAAGATGATTGATCTGCAGATGAAGAAAATGCGCCTGGATCAACAGCAACAAGTGCTAGATTCGAAAGAAAACGAAGGTACGGCCGCCGCACAAACAGCACACGGGGTGGTTCTAAGCCGCAATGATTTGCTGGAACGTATTATTGGCAAAGGCCAAAACGCACAAAAAGAATAAATATACAACAGGATACTGAATATGAAACCATTTGCCAAATACCTAGCCGAAAGCGAACGTACATACAACTACCGTATCAAAGTAGTTGGTGATGTACCCGATGGCTTTTTTCGAGAACTCCGAGATAAATGTGCTCAATTTGACATTGTCAATATGTCAAATGCCAAGAGCACACCGGTTCGTAAGGTGATCCCTGATTTTCCAGCGTTTCCCAATCAGCCAATGAAGATTGTGGATGTGGAATTCCGGTATCCAGCCATTGAGCCACAGATCAAACAACTGGCGCAGATCCTTGGATTGGATCCCAATCGCATTGTGATGATGGCCACTCCGTATGAAGAAAGTCTCGACATTGAAAGTGAAAAGATTGCAGATCAAAATAAAGATTTGTTGGACTCACCTTATCCTGCTCCTGATGCAGAACAACGAGCCTTATGCAAAGACTATGCAACTGGTCCTTACGATCACGAAGTCTTGAAAAATGCATACCGCAGTAACTTTACCGTGGCCGGGGGCAAAACACCTCCTGCCAAAACCACAAATGAATTGCCAATGGGTAACAAGAGCCCCATGACCAATATCAAGCGTCAACCCAAGCCAGCCACTGGCGCAAACCCAAGAGGATAATACAATGACATTTTTTTACAATCTCAACGACAAACTAAACGCAATTCGCGAGAAGCCAGAAACCACACACGGTCAGTTAAATGAACGTGACATGGGTAAGCACAACAACAAGACCACTGGGTTTGATGCCTTGGCAAAGAAAGCCGGCAAAGAGTATGGTTCAAAGGCCGCTGGTGAGCGTGTGGCAGGTGCTCAGTTCCAGAAAATGAAAAAATCTGGTAAACTAGAAGAAGAAGGCATGAGCCGTGCAGCCAAGGGCTATGAAAAATATGGCAAAGAGGGCATGGAAGCCTTGGCCAAGGCCGGACGTGACGGCAAAGCACTTGACCCAGTTCGTGCCAAGTATGACAAGTATGACGACAAGCCTGTGGACGAGGGCATGGGTGATGTGGCCAAGCGAGTTGGCAGTGCAGTTAAGAAAGCAGGCGGCGCTGTATTAAACAAATTAGGTCATGGTTCAGATAAAGACATGCGCAAAGACTTGCAACGCAAGATGGGCATGACTCCAACTGGTGACAAGCCCGACGGTGCATTAAAATATGCGGCCAAAACATTTGTCAAGCATGCCAAAGATCCATTGGGACTCAAAAACGAAGCAGGCCTGCCCATGACCACAGTCAACGGCAAAAAAGTTCCAAAATTTGCGGCTGATGGTCGCGGTGCCAATGACCTTGCCAAGAAAAAAACATTTGCTGACAAGATTGCCGGCGCCAAACAAGAAGTTGAAGAGATGTTGGGTGACGTGGCCGCAGAAGCCATCAAAAGCGCACTTAGTCCCAAGCAAAAGAAAATTGACATGAACAAGAATGGCAAACTAGATGCCAACGACTTTGCCATGTTGCGCAAAGGTGGCAACAAGCAAGTGGCCGACGAAGGTTTTGATGACATGGAAAAAGATGTCAAGAGTCGTATGAGTGCTCGCCGTGTTGGTGATGTCACACACGGTGACAAGCATGACACACAAGAAATTCCAGGTGGTCGAAGAGTAACACGCCGTGTTGACCCCAACACAGGTTATTCAGTAGGTGCCGACAGTGACGCATCGGCTGATGGTGAAAAGCGCGGACGTGGTCGTCCAAAAGGCGCTGACAAAGGTCCAGAGCGTGTGACCGGCCGGGCTACCAAACACAAAGGCGGCCGCAAAACCAACGAAAATGATCTTGACATTACAGATCGTGGCGAGTACGACCAAGAAGGTGACATGGCTAAAGACAGCATCAAGACTGTGGTACGTCATGCACAAGCCTTGGAAAAGATCCTGGGCGACAATGACAACCTACCAGAATGGGTACAATCCAAGTTGGCCAAGATTGAAGGCATGATGACTGCGGTGGATGACTACATGCAGAATCAAGAGGACGAAGAAATGGCCATGGGCGAAGAAAAAACTTCCACTCGTGACAACCGTGCTGAACGTGCAGGTCGCAAGGTGGCCAAGGACATTGAGTATGATGAGAAAAAGAAAGATGGCATTCACGGCAAGAAACGTGGCTCGGAAGATGACCGGGCAGAAAAAGCCGGCAAAAAAGTAGCCAAAGACATTGAGCACGACGAAAAGAAAAAGAAAGTCAAAGAGCAAGGCGGAACTGACACTCCCACAGCATCAAGTGGCTTCGGTTTTGGACAAGGCATTTATGACTCCATGAATCGTGAACTAGAAAGCATGATTTCTGAGGCTGTTGATGAAGAAAACAAAAAGCCATGTCCACCAATGTCACATGTTAAAAAGATGTGTAAAGATGGTAAGAGTTCAGCAGAAATTTGCAAGATGCATCCTGATTGCGACCAAGCAGAACTAAAGAAAATGGTAGCTGATTGCAAAAAGAAATTATCGGAAAGCATGAACATCAGCATGAGCATGAACACAGATGCTAATGGCGGCCCAAGTCAGAGTGTGACTGTTACTGCCACTGACGATGACGCAATGAAACTAGGCGTGTTATTGAAAAATGCCGGCCTAGGCGGCGATCATGCCATGGGCGGCCAAGTCCCTGGTGCTGAAATAGAAGTACACGGTGCAGAAGGCATTGCTGATCAAATCCGTCAAGCCGTTGATGGCGATCATGGTCACGACGACGAAGTGTGCGATGCATGTGGTCAGCAAGAATGCGGCTGCGAAACAGTTGATGAAGCCTACGGCGATGACGTTGTGAGCCAAAACTCACCTGACTATCCTACCAACACCGAAACTGCACAAGATAATTTTGAATATTCGGGTGGATTAAACGGTCCTAAATCAACTGGTCAATCAACTGTGCCAGTATTGGCCAGTCAAGAAGACCGCCAACACACATACGAAGATGATCAAGAACTTCGTAGAATGATGGAAATGGCCGGCGTCAAGAAAAAAGAAGTTGACGAAGAAAAAACTGAAGAAGGCAACTTGTTTACAAAAGGCCTTGCGGATGATGACATCAAAGTTGGAGAAAAAATTCCAGGTACAAATGCTGTCAAGAAAAAAGATATTGACGAAGGTATCCTTGCTTCTACTGCCAGTCTATGGAAACAATACAAAGGACAATACGGAGTATAATATGACAACACAACCTTTTACCACAGCATTGACAACACCCCCTGTTATCAACCCACACAGTCCAGCCACTGGTGGTTACAAACAACAACCTGTGTACATTCCCGGTGTGTTGGATCAGTCACGCAACTTGTTTCAACCAGTTGTGAGTGAACCACCCAAGGACGCAAAATAATGCCCGCTGTTCAAGTTGTTAATGCTGTATCTAATGTGGCCTGGACTACGGACAAAGTAGAAATTGCTACCACATTGTCTAATGTTACATTCCAGGTAAGTCAGACACAAACTCAATATATACAGGCCAATGGTGTTCCTGTGAACACCGCCATGCCCACAGGCAACTTGTATGCCAATGCCATTGTGGTACCAGGTAATACTGTGCAACAGTATTATATTGGAGCCGGCAACTACCTTAACATTGTTACAGGTAATGCGTTCACAGCCACAGCACTAGGTACTGCCACATCCGGCACAAGTGGTGTGTACGGCTCAACTTCGAGTTGATCGTGCGAGCACAAGAGTTTGTTACTGAAATGCGTCAGGGAAAATTAAGCACCCGTAATCAAAGTGCCACGGTGGGCTTGAATGTGTTTAGCGACAGTGAAAAAGCCAACAGTGACTATACTCTTAACCGTGTGATGATGGCAGCGGCCATGGCTGACGGATCCGGCAAACCTATTGACATGGATGGCAAAAGCTGGGTAGGAAAAAAACGCACAGCAAGCCCGTACACAGAAATTGAGCAGAAAATGCTCATACAAGCATTCAAGGCAGCTGGGGCAGATTATGAAGATCTAAACAAAGGCGATTTCGACAGCGAAGAACATCCTGCGGTAAACACCACCAGTCCCATTGAAGCATTTAAAGGCTACAGATGAGAGCCCGAGAATTCATCACTGAAGAAAAAACTTTGCCTCCCGAGCAAGCAGATCCCATGAATCATGTGTTTACTTTGCCCGGTGTAAAGTCCAGCGATCCTTACCAAATATATCGTTTAGGTGTTGCCATAGCCCGTGCCCGAAGCGATGCTGGCACACAAGATCCCATACCCAACATGCCCGAGTGGTCGGCTGCCGCGGCATTCGGCGAAGATGCTGTGATTGCTGGATTCAACGCTGGTGTCGAACCAGCCATTGACCATGCATTAAAAATGGCCGGTTTGCCTGTTAAAAAAGTACAGATAAGCACTCCCAACAGCATAGAGCCTAGTCTAGTAAACCGTCAAAGTCCTGTAAAGCCCTTTAAAGGTTACTAAACAACTAAATATCGACGAAGAATAATTAGATCATGGCCAATCCACCCCCACCATACGACAACATCACAGGCATAAGCCGTGCTGTGATGAAAGATAACGCACAAGAGACCATTGGTGATTACAATGGCGTTGCTAGACCCAGCGAACTTGTGGTTGATCAACTCACACAAGACATCTATGTGGGCAACACCAACGGCAATTTGACTTTGGTAGCATACGGGGCTGGAGTTACTAATTCCGTATCATTTGACCCACAGTTTCGCGACGTTGCAAACACCTTTGCTGGCGGCACGGCCACAGCCAGTTATATAATACAGGGTCCACTGTGCTTTATACATGTATATGTTGATTTTAACGGAGCCACCAATTTTGGCAACACTCAGTATCAAGTTACCCTGCCGGTCCCAGCAGTGAATACTTTTAGACTTGCCGGTGGCAGTCTGCATCAAACAGCCGGTGCTGGTGCTCCGGCCTTGTATCACATTGCTGGTATTTGCGATATTGCAGTTAGTAACGTTCTACTGCCCTTGTATTATTCAGGTACCGTCACCGATCTAAATTGGAAATTCAACACTCCGGGGAACGGTAATTGGCAGTCTGGAGCACACTTTGATCTTTCTGGCACATATCAAATAACAATATGAAAAAACTCATCTTTGTGCTGTTGATCACAGCCGTCAACTTAGCACACGCATGGGACCAACGAGCCCCACTGCCTCCACAGGCCTGCGCAGTACACTCACCTTGGGGTTGGGCACAAACTGTCAGACCAGCTGTTCCAATTTGCCGTGAAGCATACTTTGTGGCCTATGACGTACCTGTAAAGATTCCTGTGTACGTGGCCTATACTTTGTTGCCACCGAACGCCCTAGGCTGTTTCCCCCGTACCAATGCCTTTGTTGCTGATCAAAGCCTGGGTGGCACAGGTGCTAGACCCGATGACTATGCAGGCACAGGCTACGACAAAGGACATGCGGCACCGGATGGAGATCTATCCTGGAGTCAGCAAGTAGAGTATGAATCATTCTTGATGACCAACATGTATCCGCAACACGGATCACTCAATCGTGGTATTTGGAAATTGTTAGAAACAAGTGTGCGTGGTTGGGCAGTACAACGCAATCAAGCCTACACAATCTACGTGGGTGCTATTTACGGTGCAGGTGATCCCACAATTGGCAACGGTGTAATTGTGCCACGTGGCTACTACAAAATTGTTGTGAATCAAGCCACAAACGAAACAGCAGGTTGGTTGTTTCCGCATACCAAGCCCTATGTTAACCTGGGCAACGATCTAACCAAGTTTCGTGCGCCCGTTGCTCAAATTCAAGAGTATGCTGGTGTTAGATACGCACTACCCCCAGGTGCACGTGAACTAACACCTGGTACAGAATGGAAAGTGGACTTTGGCGCACTTACAAATGCCAAACGTGCCAAATGTGGTCGTAATGCGGAATAACCCATATCCTGTGTTGCCCGAAGACGACGGCTACGATCGATATCGTAATCCCTACAGTCCTGTGTAAATGTAGTATGTTAAAATTAGGCATGTAAATACTGCATGAGCAATTTTTACTGTGCGGCCCCATGGCGTGGCCTACATATCAATCCACAAGGCAATGTCAAAACTTGTTGTGCCGGCAACCCCAACATGCTGGGCAACCTCAATGCCAACACCATTGAGGAAATTTTAAATACTGATCTCATGACCAAGATACGTGCCAGTTTGGCACAAGGCCGGCCACATGAGTATTGTAGCAACTGTGTACAAGCAGAACGATTTGGGGCAGACTCTGAACGTCAATGGCATAATCGTGTGAATCCCAACTTTGATTATGCTGCCGCAGGTGACCGTTATCATTATCCTGTGATCTTTGATGTGCGGTGGAACATAACTTGTAATTTAAGTTGTAACTATTGCGGACCATCTTGTTCTAGCAAATGGGCCAGCATCAACGGAGTACCATTTAAGTCAGGCACAAGACCCTACTACGAACAAGTATGTGAATTTCTTGAGCAACACGGTGAACACATACATGAAGTGGCCTTGGTAGGCGGCGAGCCTTTGTTGTTGCCGGAAAATGATCGCTTGTTAGATGTCATACCTGAGTCTACTATTATTACATTGATCACAAACATGAGTGTGGATCTAGAGAAAAACAAAATATTCCAAAAACTTGCTCAACGCCGTAATGTGGGTTGGTCGATGAGTTTTGACAACGTTGGCGATAGATTCGAATATGTGCGGCATGGCGCAGACTGGCGGTTGTTGCAAGACAATTTACAAACAGTTAAATATCTCATGCACAACAACGGCCATTGGGGAGGCATACACGCAGTGTACAACATTTATAGTGCCACACGACTTTGTGAGTTTAGACAGTTTGCTCAAGATACCAACACCACAGTGTTATGGCAAAACTTGTTCTATCCTGACTATCTTGATCCGTTTCAACATGGACCTGAAGTGGCTGACCTAGCCACTCAAGAAATTGAACGCTTCTCTTCCATGGACATGGTAACAACGCCAGCAGAGCGACAATTCTTTGACCTGGTGTTAACAAAATACAGCCAATCACAGTCCAATCCAGGGATACAACAAAAATTTCGCCAGCATATTCATGACAACGAAACTGTATTCCATCCAGACAAGGCTGGTGAGTTTGCAAGACTGTGGCCGGAGTTGGTTATATGATAGGTGCAAAAAACACTCTTGATACGGTCTTGGTCAAAGCGCCACACCGCAAAGAAACATTCACTGAATCGGAACTTGAAGACTTTGCCCGGTGCGCTGATCCTGTGACCGGTCCCATGTACTTCATGGACAACTTTTTCCATATTCAACATCCTGTTCGTGGCAAGATGTTGTATCATGCTTTTGAATATCAAAAGAGACTGATTGCAAACTATCATAACAATCGTTTCTCAATCTCATTAATGCCTCGACAGACAGGCAAGTCAACATCAGCCGCAGGATACCTGTTGTGGTATGCAATGTTTATTCCCGATGCTACTATTCTTATTGCCGCACACAAGTATCTGGGCGCACAAGAGATCATGCAACGTATTCGCTATGCTTACGAACTGTGCCCTAACCATATTAGAGCAGGCGCTACCAGCTACAACAAAGGAAGTTTGGAATTTGATAACGGTAGTCGTATTGTAAGTCAAACAACAACTGAAAATACCGGTCGTGGTATGAGTATTACCTTGTTGTATCTAGACGAGTTTGCATTCGTGAGACCCACAATTGCCAAAGAGTTCTGGACTTCAATCACACCCACACTGTCAACAGGTGGTAAAGCAATTATTACAAGTACACCTAACTCAGACGAAGATCAGTTTGCTTACATCTGGAAAGGTGCCAACAAAGTTGAAGATGAGTTTGGCAACCCACGACCAGACGGCCTGGGCATTAACGGCTTTCGAGCATTTCGTGCATTTTGGCGCGAGCACCCAGATCGTGACGACAAGTGGGCAGATGAACAGCGTAGTCAACTGGGCGACGAACGTTTCCGTCGAGAGATGGACTGTGACTTTGTAATCAATGACGAAACGTTGATCTCCCCTATCAAACTACTGGAACTGGAAGGTTCGGAACCCACACACAAGACTGGACAAGTACGTTGGTATCGCCCCATTGACCGAGACAAAATGTATATTGTGGCCTTGGATCCTAGTTTAGGCACAGGTGGTGATCCTGCAGCCATACAAGTGTTCGAAGCAGAGACCACAGAGCAAGTGGCCGAATGGCGCCACAACAAAACTGATGTGCCCACACAGATCCGAATTCTAGCAGACATTATTAAAGAAATACACTCAGTGGTCAAAGATGAAAAGAAGATCTACTACTCAGTGGAAAACAATACCCTGGGCGAAGCCGCATTGATCTCCATTGCAGAATACGGAGAAGAAAATATCCCGGGCTATTTCCTCAGCGACAATTCAGTACAAAGTTCAAACGGACGCAGAATCCGCAAGGGATTTACCACTACCAACAAGAGCAAGATTGTGGCCTGCAACAAGTTTAAAGTGTTAGTGGAGTCTGGGCGTATGAAAGTATATTCAAAACCTTTAATATCTGAATTAAAAACTTTTGTGGCAGCAGGCTCTAGTTATGCGGCCAAACCCGGGGAAACAGACGATCTTGTGATGGCTGGACTACTTGCCACACGCATGCTGATGTTGCTACAAACCTATCATGCAGACCTAAATGCATATCTGAAAGACCATACAGACAACATAATTGAGCCATTTCCATTCATTGCAATGATGCGCTAAATATACTACCATGGCAACAACAAACACTATATCACAACAACTGCTGGATTTGCTGGCCACACGCAATTTTCATCCTGAAATGCTGGACCGAATGGGCAAGCCTTCCAATGCAGAAGATGCCAAAACATTTACATTTGATTACATTTCTGGTGCAGGCAAGAACTACGGCACAATGGTTATTGTGTTAGACAGTGATAACGAAATGAAGATCATGTACGGGGACAATCTAGGACGTACAATGGAGGGTGACGACAAGTCAGAGTTTTTTGACTTCTTGCAGCACCTAAATCAGAAAGCCCGATCTAACCGTTACACACACAGCATACAAGACATCAGCCAACTCAAACACACCATGCAAGGCATGGCAGCCATACAAGAGGGCCTGTTCGAAGGCTACTACGGTACTCGGAAAGTCAGTTACGCAGGTGAGCCTACTCAAGCAAGACTGCAAATTGTACATAGTCAGCCACTAGGCGAAGGTGATGCACGTTATCGCCACATTGATCGGATGTTTATCGAAACTGCCGAAGGTGAAAAGTTCAAGCTGGGCTTCAAGAGTCTGTCAGGTGCCAGAGCCATGTTGGAACATGTGCGCCAAGGCGGCAAGCCCTACGACATTCGTGGATGCCATATCTCAGAAACAGTAAACGAAATTGCTGTGTTGAGCCGTTTCAATCGTGCGTCAGCAAATCGCATCCTAGAAGGCGTTACACAAGAGTTGGTAACAGAAGCACAACAGTACTATCAAACCTTACGTGAAAATCTCAAGCACATGGCCACGGGCCGCGGCTACGCAAAGTATTTCGAATCGTGGCATCCAGCCACCATTAACGAACAAGAAGGTGTTGTTGACAACATCAAGACTCTGTTTATCGAACAGAGTATAGACAGCCGTATCGAAGCGGCATTACCACTGCTGGCCAAGATTCAGCAAAGAGGACAAGATATGAAAGAAGCAGATATTTTTGAAAACTGGATCAACAATCTAGCAGAAGGCACATGGACCCTGCCAGAAACTCCTGAGCAACTGGATAAACTCAAAACACTCATGACCAAAGAACTGATTGTGGGTCCTGATGCAACCAATGCCACAGAACAACTGTATGACTTGGTAGGCGATGACATCTTGTTTGATAGACTACATGCTCTTGCAGATCAAGATCCCAGAGCCAATGCTTTCAATGACACGGAAGTTATGCAACGCATGGCCGAACTGGGGATCGAGATGCCTGAACCCTCGGCACCGGGTAATCCTGCTGAACCACAAACAGGCGCAATAGCACCTGTGGCGGCATCAGTAGCACCTAATCCTGCTCCAGACGCCCAGGTAAGAGAATCACTCAACGCCATGCGCAGATCAGCAGGACTTGCTGAGGCCATCCTTGACGAATCTGGCGAAACATTACAACACATTCTGGGTCGTTTCAAACACGAAGTCAAAAACTTTGAAGCCAACGGCGACCTTGATGATGACCTGTATCATGCCTTGTATGACTACTACAGTGACAATGGTGAAATGCCTTATGGCACAATGAAAGCACGTACTGGCGATCCTTACAACTGGATCAACGACCGCCTGGCAAATGAACTTGGCGTTACGGAAAGCAACAGCGGCATGATCATGCCCGAAGCCGACGTGCTCAACACATTTAAAGTCATGAGCGGATTTGACGCCCCTGCGGTCCATGAAGGATCTTGCAACAGCACAATGGAAGGCGAATACTGCCCGGAACACGGCCTAGCCGAATGCGGCGGCATGTATGAAATGGGCACAGTGGCAGGCGGTATGGCCCCTGTCATCGGCGAAGGTGATGCTGTGCTGGCAAGAATAAAATCCCTGGCTTTGATCAAATAACATAAATAAACATGCAAAAGAAGTGTGCGTAGTAGCGCACACTTCCGTAAACAACTAGTTAGGCAAAATTCTCTACCGTACTGGTAGGAAACACAGACAGGCTGTGTTAAAATAACCTTGTAGGCAGCATTTAAGCAAGACTTAAATTTTAAAATCATATTAACGCACAAGAAAGGCAACACAATATGGCATCATTAGCAGATATTCGCGCACGTTTACAAGCGGCAGAATCAAAACAAGGTGGACAATCCACCGGTGGGGACAATTCGATTTACCCACATTGGAACATGGAAGAAGGCAGTTCTGCCACATTACGCTTCCTCCCAGACGGTAACACAAAAAACACATTCTTCTGGCAAGAACGAGCAATGATTCGTTTGCCCTTCAACGGCGTCAAAGGAGAGATGGACTCCAAGCAAGTTATGGTACAGGTACCCTGCGTGGAAATGTGGAACGAAGCCTGCCCAATCCTGGCAGAAGTTCGCACATGGTTCAAGGACAAGAGCCTTGAAGACATGGGTCGTAAGTACTGGAAGAAACGCAGTTATATCTTTCAAGGCTTTGTGCGTGAGAACCCCTTGAACGATGACAAGACACCAGAGAATCCAATTCGCCGATTCATCATTGGTCCACAAATCTTCACAACCATCAAAGGAGCCTTGATGGATCCCGAACTGGAAGAAATGCCAACAGACTACTTGCGTGGCCTGGACTTCCGTATCAGCAAAGGTAGCAAGGGCGGTTTTGCTGACTACAACGGATCAAAGTGGGCCCGTAAAGAGTCAGCCCTGACCGAGGCAGAACAAGCCGCAGTTGACACACATGGCCTATTTGACTTGAGCACATTCTTGCCCAAGAAGCCCTCTGATGTTGAGTTGAAGGTTATCAAAGAGATGTTTGAAGCATCAGTTGATGGTCAGCCATACGACACTGAGCGTTGGGGTCAATACTTCCGTCCTGCTGGTGTACAAGCACCTGCTGGCTCGACAACACCAGCAGCAGCCTCAGCAGATGCAGAAACCCCTGCTCCGGTAGCAAAGCCAGCACTCAAAGTAGCAGCTCCGGTCAGTGACTTTGATGAAGACGACGCACCAGCACCAACTGCTCCAGTGGCAAAACCTGCTGGTAGTGGACAAAAGGCCGAAGACATTTTGGCCATGATCCGCGCACGTCAACAGAAGTAATCAGTATAAACTGCCGTATAATGCGGCAGTTTTTTCTTATGCAGATTAAAATAGTTTTTGATACAGGGTATGAACTGACCGTTGATTTGATTGACAATGATTTTGTCAAACGCTGGTGTAGACTATTAAGTCAAGAATTAGAACGTGGCACGTTATTACAAGAAGACACGTTTTCGAACTTCATTCCAGAATCTTTGGCAAGGCAACGTCTAGAGCAGTCTATTGATACTGTCAATAAATTTTTGCGACGTGAATTCATTTCCATGCCCCGATCTTCAGACTATGATAATCCTGACTTCTATAATCGATTGCATCAACATTTTGAAAAGTTGGCAGGCTCAGATTGGGATCAGCCTACTAGATTGATGCTTGTTGCACCCGACGTAGTAAAATTAGCAATAAGACACATAAATCGTTATTGTCACAGATTGGAAAAACGACCTTACACTGTTGAACCAGAAATGAGAATTGAGTTCAACACTCACTTGAGAGAATGCCTACACGAAGAAGATTACAACTTATTCAGCAGAACAAAAAATGATCATGTTGTATTATTAGATTATTCTACTCTTGGGAAATCGTTGTATGAATGTTATGAAGATGGGTTACCCCCAGACTATGCAGGGCTAAAGATACAGCACCATTATGGTGCTAACTTTGTTTTGAAATTTGGAGAAATGAACAAACTCAAACCCACTGGGTTCGAGAAATGGCTTTGTGACTACAATATAACTAACATACCACCATCAGCAGTGGGACATATACAACTTGGTAAAATTGCAGACAAAACTTCGTTTGACAAAATCAAACAAAGTGGTAAAATAGTAACTATAAAATTGGAGTAACACATGGGAAAACCATTTGACGTAAGCAAGTTCCGCAAGGAAATCACTAAGAGCATTGATGGCCTTAGTATTGGATTTAACGATCCTACAGATTGGATATCAACAGGCAACTTTGCCTTGAACTACTTGATCTCCGGGGACTGGAATCGTGGTATTCCACTGGGCAAGGTCACAGTATTTGCTGGAGACTCTGGCGCAGGCAAAAGTTACATCTGCTCAGGCAACATTGTGAAAAACGCACAAGAGCAAGGTATCTTTGTTGTGCTAATCGACAGTGAAAACGCTCTTGACGAGAATTGGCTCAAAGCACTCGGTGTCGACACTAGCGATAGCAAGTTACTCAAGTTGAGTATGGCCATGATTGATGATGTGGCTAAAACAATTTCAACATTCATGAGTGACTACAAAGCACTACCAGACGGTGATCGCCCCAAGGTGTTGTTTGTTATTGACAGTCTGGGCATGTTGCTAACACCAACAGACGTCAATCAGTTTGATGCAGGCGACATGAAAGGCGACATGGGTCGCAAGCCCAAAGCTCTTACTTCACTTGTGCGCAATTGTGTAAACATGTTTGGTGCATACGGTGTTGGATTAGTTTGTACAAATCACACATACGCAAGTCAAGATATGTTTGATCCTGATGACAAGATTTCCGGCGGTCAGGGTTTTATCTACGCAAGTAGTATTGTGGTTGCCATGAAAAAGATGAAGTTGAAAGAAGACGAAGACGGTAACAAAGTAAGCGAAGTCAATGGTATCCGCGCAGGTTGCAAAGTTATGAAAACACGTTATGCTAAACCTTTCGAAGGGGTTCAGGTCAAGATTCCTTACACAACAGGTATGAGTCCGTACAGTGGCCTAACAGACTTGATCGAAAAGAAAGGCTTGCTCAAGCGTGAAGGTAACAGCTTGGTGTTTACCACAAGCGAAGGTGAAATTATCAAGAAGTTCCGTAAGGCCTGGGAAGCCAATACTGATGGCTGCCTTGATACAGTAATGAAAGACTTTGGAAATCAGAAGGCAGAGGTAAGTAATCCGGAGGAAACAGCAGATGAGTGAAACAATAGCCAGTGAAATTTGGGGAGAACTCAA